>CAYGTD010000271.1:0-5119 GCA_964352725.1 uncultured Roseivirgaceae bacterium | reverse complement strand
ATTATTGGTGGGCTAGTCCTTTTCTTTATCACGATTGGACTCAGCTTTTTGGTCACCTTCGCCAGTGTAAATGAAGTAGAAACAGATGAAATGAATCTGTTTGTGACTATGCCTGAAGGTTCTACTCTCTCTTCTACCGATATCCGTGTACAAAAGATCGAACAACAGATCATGGAAATGCCTGTGGTAGGCAAAGTGATGAGTCAGACCTCTGAAGGAGAATCTGTTCTGACTGTACAATTGATTGATGAGTTTGATCAACAGGATAGCATCAGTATAAGCGATGTAAAAGGAATGTTGAATAACCTAGCTAACAACTATGATGATCTGGAGATTACCATGGATAAGCAACAGGCAAATAACAGAGGCGAAGCACGTGGACCTTCCAATGATGATACTTTTCAAAAAATGCTAGGACTTGGTAGTCAAAGTGAGTCCATTATTGTGAAGGGGCAGGATTTTGATTTGATGCAAAAGATAGCCAATGATCTTAATAGTCATATTTCTGGCCTACAGTCTGTGAAGCAGAGCTATATAAATGTGAGTCCAGAACGACCAGAAGCTCATATCATTTTTGATCAACTCCGAATGAGTGAGTATGGTGTAACGCAGCAAGATGTAATATCAGGATTGAATGATTTTCAACCCTCCTTTGAGTCTGGATCTACTTTCTTCAATGGAGACGAAGAATTTCAAATTACCATTAGAACTAACAATCAAGTCAACCAGTCTGCAAAAGAAATGAAGGATTTGCGGGAACTTCCTGTAACCAATGCTGATGGAGCTACCCAAGAACTGGATGATTTCGGAAATGCTATTTATTCCTCTGGAGAAATGAGCATTACTCGGATCAATCAGGAAAAGCAAATTGAAGTAACCTTTAGCTTTATCGATGATGTAGCAGGATCGGAATCGCTATTAGAAGCATCCAGATCAGAGATTGATCAATTGGTGGCAGGGATTAATATCCCTTCAGGAATCGTTGTTGACGTAATTCATGATGAACAACTATTTGATGAATTTTACTTCCTAATTCTTGTTGCCATCATCATCATTTTCATGATTTTGGCATCCATCTTTGAATCACTCTACCTTCCTATCGTGATCATGTTTGCCATTCCCCTTTCGGCCATTGGCACCTTCATTGGTCTCACCCTAACAGGAAATCCGTTACTAAACTCGAATACGCTGATTGGCTTTCTGATACTGGTTGGTGTAGTTGTCAATAATGGCATCATCCTGATTGATTATTCTAGAATTCTTCGAAAAGAAGGATACAACAAGTACCGATCTCTTATAATAAGTGGTATTTCAAGGATCAGACCTATTCTTATTACGTCGATTACCACCATAGTAGCAATGCTACCATTGGCACTAGGAGATGCACAATATGTGACAGGTATAGGTCAGCCTTTTGCTGTCACTGTGATGGGAGGTTTGGCATTTAGCACCATCCTTACATTGATCTATATTCCTACCATGAGTGCCGCATTAGAAAGCATAATAAAGTGGTTTAAGAGTCTAAATCCATGGCTTAGAGTTTTGCAAATCCTACTAATTATCCTTGCCGCTGTGATCATCTTTCTTCACATAGAGGGTTTACTTCTACAGATGATTTCGTTGCTCTGTGGTCTCATACTTGTACCAAGTACCGTTCATTTCGTCATGACATCATTGCGTCAGGCGAATGCCAAAATGGTTGCTCCTAATGAAGCGATGCATATCAAAATTCAAAATTTGACGAAAGTCTATGGCAGAGATAAGCGATGGTTGAGAGAATGGAAAGGAAACAAACATCTCCATGAAGCAAGAGGTGAAGAAGCTATATCGGTAAGATCAGTTCTTCAAAACCTCATTTGGCAAATGGCGCTGATTAGCTTCCTAGTTTATTTCATCTATATCTTTTTAGACAAAGCGTTTTGGCAGCTCTTTTTTATGATTGGCCTTCATGCACTCATCCTTTCTATTGTAAGTGAGGTCGTTCATTTGCTAGGTGATAAAAGAAGAAGGCTTTCTTCTTTTATCTACACAACTATCTTCTGGAGTTTCCCCATCATCAGTTCTGTTTATCTCTATCAAGACATACAGATCAAAGCACTTGGTTTTATCCTCATCTTACTTTGGTTCATTGGATTGATATTGGTCAGAGCAGCAAATAGACTGAGGACGAAACCAGTAGATATAGAACAGCTTAAAGGACGATTTAAGAAGATCAGAAAGCTGTACTACCGAATGATTATGGCCATTCCGATCATAGGAAAAAAGAAGGAGACGTTCAAAGCACTTTCCGGAGTAAGCTTGAATATTGAGCAAGGAATGTTTGGATTGCTTGGCCCTAATGGAGCTGGAAAAACAACACTCATGCGAATTCTTTGTGGTATCATGGATCAGAGTTATGGCAAGATTTGGATCAATGGACATGATACAGAGTTGCGAAGAGAAGAACTTCAAGGTTTGATTGGGTATTTGCCTCAGGCATTTGGTACTTATGAAAACATGACGCCTTATCAATTTCTTGATTATCAAGCAATTTTAAGAAAGATAAGCAACAAGAAGAGTCGGGAAGAGCGAGTACAGTATGTTCTGAAAGCAGTACATATGACAGAGCACCAACACAAGAAGATTGGGTCGTTTTCTGGTGGAATGAAGCAGCGAATTGGCATTGCACAAATCCTCTTGCACCTGCCGAAAATATTGGTGGTAGATGAACCAACGGCAGGACTTGATCCTTTGGAGCGAATTCGATTCAGGAACCTGTTAGTGGAGCTGAGTAGAGAACGGATTGTCATCTTCTCCACGCACATCATTGAAGACATAGCCAGCTCATGTAACCACCTAGCAGTGCTGATCAAAGGAAACATTGAATATGTGGGAAGTCCAACTACCATGGCTGAGCTAGCACAAGATAAAGTATGGGAGTTCTCTGTTCCAGCAGAAGAATTTGAAAATATTAAAGAAGACCATTTGATTGTACATCATATGCGAGATGGAGCCGACATTAAGATAAAATGCATTGCTGAGTCTAAACCAACAGCAAATGCACATCCAGTACGGGCCAATTTAGAAGATTCATATTTATGGCTCATGAAAAGTAAACAAAACAGCAAATGAAAAGTACATTGACACTACTGTATAGGTTAGTCAACTATAATATCAAGGTGATATTTGCTAACAAGTTTATCTACTTTGTTCTGGCAGCATTTGCGTTCTTCGCCTTCATTATCACCATTACCATTTTCGAAGACCCCTCATTCAATGAAGCAGTAGTCTATGGATTTCTTGTATTCCCAGGACTCTTGCTCATTTTCTACCCTATTGCCTACGGTATTCAAAATGATGATGACTCTAAAATGCTCGAAACCATTTTTGGAATCCCTAACTATCGCTACAAAGTGTGGCTTGTTCGCTTCCTATTGACCATTCTTGTGGCGGCTGTCATTCTGGTATTATTAGGCCTCATTGCAAATGCTACGATTCACCGATTCAGCCTTCTGCCGATGATTGGTCAGGTACTTTTCCCTATCACATTCTTAGCCTCTGTTGGCTTCATGCTTTCTTCAAAAATTAAAAATGGAAATGGCACAGCAATAAGTTTAGTCATTGTCAGCTTCATCTTCTTTGTCTTTGTAGATGCAATAGAATTCAGCCCATGGAACATATTTCTCAATCCATTTGATGAGCCGCGAAATATGAGCGAATTCATTTGGCTGAATGTCATCTATAAAAACAGAATCTACCTGACTATTGGTACCGTACTCTGCTTACTCTATGGGATGTTTAATTTGCAGTTTAGAGAGCGATTTATTTGAGACTTTTTTAAGCTTAGATTCTGAAACAAGTGCGGACGGCTAGTCTCATAATGACGCGCTGAAAAGGTCCACCAAAAATAACTCGACCGTCACTCTGAACCTGTCTGCCACAGGTAGGCTTGATTTAGGGTCTTGCTAGATGTTTTTTTAGGACCTTTCATATCGAAACGCAGGGAGAAGTCTCTAAACCATATGATACCCATGAGTATATATTTTTTTGCTCACTCGAAAAGACAGAAATGGAGAAGAGCGAGAAATTCTCCATAATGAAGGTCTTGCCGTAGGCAACTTATACATACTTGCAGCATAAGATCCCTTCGTGATGCCTACAGGAGTGATAATAAGACTTATAGATTTCACGCAGCACTCTAAAGATAGAAACAGAGTATTGACGTACATCAATGCTATTGATGAGGTTAGTCATAGCATGAGTGAATTAAAAGTTGAAAATTGAGACAACATTTAAAATAGATTCGTTATGAAAAGATTAGCAGTATTATCACCAGCTATAATTATTATGGCGGTTTCAATATTCATTTCTACACCAGTTGTTGGGCAGCAGAAAGAGTGGGTAGCACCAGTAGAAGCTGACTTGCTTATCAATCCTGTTGAAGATAAAAAGGATGCACTTCGCAGAGGAAGAGTGATCTATACGAATGAATGTGTTATTTGTCATGGAGCCAATGGTGATGGCGTGTCTAACATCGCAAAAAATCTTGAGCAAAAGCCTAAAGATTTCACATCAGAAGACTTTCTCAATCAGTCAGATGGGGCTATTTACTGGAAGCTATCTGAAGGAAGAGGACTTATGCAACCATTCAAAACCATGCTAACAGAAGATGAAATTTGGAGTGTAGTGGAATATGTGAAATTTCTTTCTAGAGATGGTGATTAAAATCACGTGCTTTTAAGTTTACACTTTATGGAAGGATTATGATGACCCATTTTTGTGCAATTGTATAAAAATGAAAAACTGTATTATTTAATTTTGAATAGTCTAAAGGGATTAACACCGCAAAGAAAAGTATATCTTCTCTCGTAGATTACATATCTTCCGTTTTCCAAATCAATAACTCCATGAGTAAAGAAGCCATTGATAATGCAACAGCATTGATCCAATCTAAAAAGGATGGAGTTCTTTCTACACTCTCGGTAAAGTTGAAGGGTTTTCCCTTTGGTTCAGTGGTTCCCTATTGTTTGGATAATGACGGATGGCCCGTTGTTCTCATCTCCACAATTGCTGAGCATACCAAAAACATCCAAGCAGACAATCGCTGCTCACTCACCATCATAATGGATGGTGAAAACGT
>CAYGTD010000270.1:0-5184 GCA_964352725.1 uncultured Roseivirgaceae bacterium | reverse complement strand
AGAAGACATGGAAGAGATGATGACGTACAACATACTCACCACACCTGTATTGATGATTGATGAGCAAATCAAAATCAAGGGCAGAGTGGCACAGGTTAATGAGATTATAGAATTATTAAAGAACTGAAAGCGTGGCAACTCAAACCTGAATACGGTTTACGGTGGTTTCAAAAAGAACTTCCAACCATAGCCGGCACATCAGTACTAACGATCAGCAATTCTTACTTCTCAGCCAACAGTTGCTGTTAATACAATAACATATGTTCGATTGGTTACAACATTTTGCAAATTGGCTCATCTATTCTGTTTTTGAATTAGGTGCAGAAACGCATTTGGGTACTGCCTTGAATTTCTTTGTGTATGACACGTTGAAAATTCTTATTTTGCTCTTCATTATTATTTTCTTGATGGGAATTGTCAACTCCTACTTTCCTATTGAAAAACTGAAAAATTATTTACACAAGAGAAAGCTTTATGGATTAGAATACTTGTTTGCCTCCATTTTTGGAGCCATCACACCGTTCTGTTCCTGCTCTTCTGTACCATTGTTCATAGGCTTTGTGCAAGGCGGGATTCCTTTAGGAGTAACCTTTGCATTTCTGATTACTTCACCATTGGTCAATGAAGTAGCCATTGCCATATTTATAGGCATGTTTGGTTGGAAAGCTACCTTGATCTATGCAGGTTCGGGTATTTTATTAGGCACTATTGGAGGATGGCTGCTAAGCAAGTTCAATCTTGAACCCCTCCTCTCAGATTGGGTAAAGAAAATCTTGGAAAACAAGATGCAGCAAGACAAATACGAAGAAGAAAAGTTGACTTTTCGCCAAAGAATACCAGAAATTACCAAAGGTGCTTGGGACATTGTGAAAGGTGTTGTTTTGTACGTAATTATCGGTATCGCCATTGGTGCAGCTATGCATGGTTATGTACCTGAAAACTTTTTTGGTCAGTACTTAGGTGGTGGACAGTGGTGGACCGTACCGCTCGCAGTAATTCTTGCCGTGCCTATGTATGCTAATGCAGCAGGAATTGTTCCGGTGATTCAAGTATTTGTAGCTAAAGGCGTTCCTCTTGGCACAGCGATAGCCTTTATGATGGGCACAGTAGGCTTATCTATTCCAGAAGCTACGCTACTCAAGAAGGTTATGAGCATGAAATTAATAGGTCTCTATTTCGGAGTGGTGACGTTTTTCATCATTTTTTTAGGTTTTTTATTCAACATATTATTATAATAACAATAACCAACTCAATTATTTGAGTACTAATAATAATTAATATAGAACTAACCTATCCCCCTTTAGCAACCGCTAAAATCAAAAACAACAGAGATAAACTTTCAAGTACAACTCTACCCCAGTGCCATTTACTCCAGGTGATTAGTTCATTCCTCAAATCATCCCCATCAAAGGCTGATTGATAAAACAGTTCATTCGTTTCTTTGAAATAGATATAGAAAAAAGACACGAATAAAATCGCGAAAAGGGCAGAGATCAAAGAGAAGGTTAGACCAGAAGATTTAGTTCGAGAGAAATACGCTGATAGACCGATTGGAATGATGAGAGCAAGAATTGTTAAAACTGTATAAAAGCGATTTATAGCTGGTCCAAAATCCTGGTAATAAGTATAAAAATCAATAGGAGAAAGCGATTGCCAATAAGGTACTAATAACATACCCTCTGTAATCTGACTTCCTAAAAAAATGGAAAACACTGCGATTAAGAAATAGTTGAGCTTACTTTTCATACATACGAAAGCATATCTGAGAGATTAGATAAAGAAAAGCAATATAGGTCTGAAAGCGAATTAATATTTCAAATAACCAACATTGGACAAATAGACCTGTTTCATTACTCAAAATCAGTTTAAAAGATGGGTTGACAGAAATTATTGATAAATTGGTTCTCAGATTTCAAAGATCAGAATTACGTATAAGATAACATGAGCCAAGATCAATTACTTGACGATTTAAAAGCAAAATATAGCGCTATTGGGCAAGATGTAAACACGCACCTCAGTGGACTGCTTCATTCCAAGCCCATTACCTATTGGGATTACATTCAGCCAGATGCGCTATTGAGTTTACAGGTACAGCGCACCAATTTACCAGATGAAATGGTGTTTATCATGTACCATCAAATCAATGAATTGCTCTTCAAAATGATTCTTTGGGAAATTGAACAAATAGCTACACATAAAGAATTAACAACTCCCTTCTTCGCTGAACGATTGGATCGCATAAGTCGCTACTTTGATATGCTTTCCTCTTCTTTTGAGATCATGGGTGATGGTATGGAAGTGAAGCAATACATGCAGTTTAGACATACACTCACGCCCGCAAGTGGTTTTCAAAGTGCGCAATACAGAAAAATTGAATTCGCTTCAACAGAGTTGATCAATTTGATTGACATACGCTTTCGAGAAACTATAGATCGTGATACACCCTTCAGTCATGCCTTTGATCATCTATACTGGCAGGCTGCAGGAAAAGATCATACAACAGGCAAGAAAAGCACACTCCTTCAATTGTTTGAAGATCGCTACATGGATGATTTCATCGTATTCATGCAGACGTACAACACGCAAAACCTGTGGACAAAATTCAAGTCGCTTCCACAAGAAGATCAAAAAGATAAAAAGTTGATGAATGCTATGCGGCATTACGATCACACCGTCAATGTTTCATGGGTCATGGCACATCTTAATGCTGCTGCAAAATACTTGACCAGTGGAAAAACTGAAGTAGAAGCCACAGGAGGCAGTGACTGGAGAAAGTACATGCACCCAAAATACCAAAGACGTATATTCTTCCCCGCCTTATGGTCTGAAGACGAACTAGCTAACTGGGGTATTACTAATTTGGATGATCATGAAATTCTCTCTTGACGAACATATTTGATATCAGAGACTGATTCGAAATCACCCTTAATTCCTATTCCTTATAATCTTACACATGATAAAATCATTTATTATTATTTTATATGTAACTACATTTAATGTAAATACGTATAAATTTACAGTTTAAAAAATAAGACCATGAAAACAATCATACACAAAGCAGAGACTAGAGGAAAAGTCAATTTCGGTTGGTTGGATAGTCATCATTCTTTCAGCTTTGGACATTATCACAATCCTGAGAGAATGAATTTTGGAATGTTAAGAGTACTGAATGATGACATAGTAGAAGGCGGAGCGGGATTCCCTACTCACCCTCACAACAACATGGAAATTGTATCCATTCCACTCTCTGGTGCATTGGCACACAAAGACAGCACAGGAACTGCGAGAGCCATTAACACTGGGGAAGTACAAATCATGAGTGCAGGCTCAGGTCTCACGCATTCTGAATACAATCATAGTAAGTCAGAAGAGGTAAATTTCTTGCAAGTCTGGGTGATTCCAAAAGAGCGAAATATTACACCGCGCTATGATCAAAGACACTTTGATGTAAATGAAAGAAAAAACAAACTCCAAACAGTAGTAGCTCCTAACGATGATCAAGCACTTTGGATCAATCAAGATGCTTGGTTTTCACTTGCTGATCTAGATCATAATCAAACATTAAACTATCCGATCAACAAAGAAGGTAATGGAGTCTATGTTTTTGTAATAGACGGTGAAGTAGAAATAGGTGAAAATCAATTAGCGAAAAGAGATGCAGTAGGCGTTTCAGAAACAGAACATTTTGAAATCAATGCGAAAGCTGACGCTAAAGTCTTATTCATAGAAGTACCAATGAATTGATATGGCAAAATATGTAGTACCAGCTCAAACCAGAATCGGTCACGTTCACCTAAAGGTGGCTGATTTAGACCGATCCTTGTCATTTTATTGTGATCTATTGGGGTTCGAATTGATCACGCAAATTGGAAATGAAGCTGCATTCATTTCTGCAGGTGGGTATCACCATCACATAGGTCTGAATACATGGATGAGTAAGAACGGAAACCCTCCTCCAAGAAATACAACCGGGTTATTCCATACAGCCATTGTCTATCCTACTAGAAAAGACTTGGCCTTCATTTTCGAAAGGCTAAGGAGTGAAAAATATCCTCTTGTAGGAGCTTCTGATCATGGCGTTTCAGAAGCGTTATATCTCGACGATCCTGACCAAAACGGTGTAGAACTTTATTGGGACAGGCCAAAAGATCAGTGGCCAAAAAATGAAGATGGAACCATTAATATGTATACCAGACCATTGAATTTAGTTGACTTATTAGGTGAGTTAGACTAAATTTCAATCAAGATCTTGCCTACTACTTTCCTATCCTCAATCTTCTTTAGCGCCTTTGCGCCATCTTTAAGTGAATAGATGGTGTCAATCGCTGGTTTCAACTTCCCATCCTTGAGCCACTCCATCAGCTGCTGAATACTCTTCTTGTTCTCTTCTGGAAAATTTCGGAAAAACGATCCCCAAAAACAACCTACGATGGATGCACTCTTGAGCAAAGGAAGATTCCAAGGAATAGCGGGAACACTTCCTGAAGCAAAACCAATGACTAGATGCCTTCCCTTGGGAGCTATCGCTCGGAATGCTTGCTCGGAATAAGCACCGCCAACGGCATCAAAAATCACATCCGTTCCTTTTCCATCAGTTAAACTTTTTATTCCATCTTTCAGGTTTTCAGTACTGTATAGATAAGTCCCATCTGCTCCCAGTGATTTGCAAAAACTCAACTTTTCTTCAGTGGAAGCACACGCAATAATTTTTGCTCCCATGATTTTTCCAATCTGTATAGCAGCAGTACCTACTCCACCTGAGGCACCAAGCACAGTCAAGGTTTCTCCCTTTTTCAATTTAGCTCTATCTCTAAGCGCATGAATAACTGTCCCATGCGTCATCAATACAGATGCGGCATCTTTAAAGCTTACTTCCTCAGGAATGTGATGTGTATTAAAATCCCAACCCAAGGCCTCTTCAGCAAAACCACCCCAAGTAGTGCCAGACACTACTCTATCTCCTACTTTGAATTCGGTAACTTCCTCTCCCACTGCCTTGATGATCCCAGCCACTTCTCCTCCTGGAGCAAACGGTATTTCAGGTTGAAATTGATATTTACCTCTGGTGATCAACGTGTCTGGAAAATTGACCCCAGCATATTTCACTTCAATGAGTACCCTGTTCTTTTCTGGAGATGTGATGGAATGATCTCCGTATACGAGTTCATCAGGTCCATTCAAGTT
>CAYGTD010000269.1:0-5220 GCA_964352725.1 uncultured Roseivirgaceae bacterium | reverse complement strand
CCCAAATACCTTGACGCGTATCTGTGAATAATGAAGTAATGGTATATGCTTCATCTCCATTCAACGCTTCATTTTCGATCATACGCATAAGCATTTCTTCCATGGTGAGTCTATTCAATGCTCTCAGTTGAATGCCTCGAATTCGATCAACTAATCCATCTTCTTCTATTCTGCTTAGAATCTCAGCATCAATTAACCAGCTTGGTGTTGCGAATACCTGATCATTAAGGTATTTAACTGCACGTTGCTGTTTATCCTTTGAAGCATGTGTATAAACTGCTCCATCCTGATCTGAAGTTTTATAATATTCATATACGCCACCTACATTGGAGACTACATGACCTGAGTACCTATTAAATTGACCTACTACATTTGAATACAGTTCCTGTAGCTCATCATAGTTTTTACCATCTTCGGTACTCCATTCCATGAGCTGTTCAAGTATGCGTTTTAGGTTTCTGATTCCTAATTCACTTGCAATCATAGAATCATCACCAATATCTTCCGTCTGAGCAGTTGGGTCTACTGGTAGTCCTCGCTGACGACCATATCGATAAATAGGGTCATTTCCTTTTGCTTTAATCCATTCATTTAATGTGTCTTCTTCATCAGCAGGGCTTCCAATATTGGCAATCGGTTTGTAGCCATATTGTGTAACCCAAAGATCATATTCACCAACTCGTGGAAAGAAATTAGTGATGCCATCTTCTGGCTGGGCTACATAATTGAATCGCGCATAGTCCATGATAGATGGAGCGACTCCATGCGTATCAGTGAATGCTTTGTCTCTCAGCTGAGCTACTGTGTAAGCAGGGGAAGATCCCATGTTGTGGGGAAATCCAAGTGTATGACCTACCTCGTGAGCGGCTACAAATCGAATAAGTTCACCCATTAGGTTTTCATCGAATTTTACTTTTCTTGCTTCTGGATTTACAGCCGCAGTTTGAATGAGATACCAATTTCTAAGCAGGTTCATTACGTTATGATACCATAGGATATCACTTTCTAGGATTTCACCAGTTCTAGGGTCGTGAACATGAGGGCCTTGTGCATTTTGAATGTCTGTGGCTATATATCTGATGACGGAATACCTCACATCCTCAGGACTCCATTCTGGATCTTCTTCCTTAGTTGGTGCGTCTTTCGCAATGATGGCATTCTTTAATCCTGCCGCTTCAAAAGCAACTTGCCAATCTTCAATTCCTCGCTTCAAGTATTTTCTCCATTGAACTGGCGTAGCAGGATCGATATAATAAACAATTGGTTTTACTGGGTCTACCAACTCTCCATTATTATAAGCATCCCAATCACTTGGCTCCAATCTCCATCGAGTAATAAATCTTCGAGATGCTGCCTTATATTCATCAGCACTATAGTCTAGCTGACGCAAAGAGAAAAACCCAACACGCTCATCGTGATATCGAGGAATCATTGGATTTTCTGGCAAAAGAATCATGGATTGATTCATTTCAATAGATAGTGTCTCCGTCAGTTGATTGTCTGGTAGTTCATCACCTCTGTAAGTAAGGATATGTCTTACCTCAATATTTTCAGGAAACGACTTTATAGATGTGATCATTGAGCGAGATTTATCCACTCCTTTGATCTTAAATCTTTTGCGCTCAGAATCTCTCATAGCGCCAATCATCGGGATATCATCAGAGAAAAAACTGCTCACTTTTATTACATAAGCTGAGGAGTCATCTTTCATTGTCTCTAAATCGAACGAAGCAATGATGGGTTCGAAGTTGTTGTTTTTTACAGAAGTATAAATAGGCTCATTTTCGTCCGCTACATTATTGAATGAAACGGAGCGCATCAATATTTTGCTGCCATGCTTCTGAAAACGAATCACCTGCTGTGGTCTAGACTTCATGCCAGCGCCACCAAAATTTAGACCTTTTACATGCCCAGAAATCCGAGAAACAATTAAGATTTCCTTTTCCAGAAGATCAGAGGAAATTTCAAAGAAATAGTCATCACCAACTTGATGTGAAGTGATTAAACCTTCGTCAGTTGTAGCGTCATCAGTGATTACTTCTGAGTAACTCTTAAGACCGTCTTTCTTCTTAGGTTTTTCTTGTTCGGTGGTGTCTCCACCTTTTTTCTTTTTCTTTTTTTGAGCTTGCAGATCGGAGGTAAAACCTACGAATGTAAATACAAGCAAGAGGGCTAAAAATTTCTTCATTTCTTGTTTGGTTAAATATTGAATTTTCAACTTAACACTAAGAAATGGTTTAAGTTTTTGATTTTACGTGAGCGGTCAGTTTCGAACTGCTTTCAACAAAAAAGGGTCAGCAAACTGACCCTTTTTAAAGATTTTTAGTGGAATTTATTTGAACCCCCTTCGTTCAAGCAATTTCTCAAAATTTGGTTCTCTTCCTCTGAAATTCACATACATTTCCATAGCATCTCTAGTGCCACCCTTCGAAAGAATGTGTTCTCGATATGCATTGGCTGTTTCTTTATCAAACAGACCATTCTCTTCAAAAGCACCAAAAGCATCAGCATCCATTACTCCGGAGTTTAAATAACTGTAATACCCAGCTGAGTAGCCTTCAGGACTAGAAAATGCATGACTGAAATATCCAGTTCTGTACCTTGTTACAATCGCATCAATCATTCCAATTTTATCCATGGTGGCTTTTTCAAATTCATTTGCGCCGATAGTTATAGGTTCAGTTATCGTATGGTAGGCCATATCTAAATAGGAAGCTGCCATATATTCCACTGTGCCAAAACCTTGATTGAATTGTCCAGCCTTTCTAATTTTATCTACCAATTCAGTTGGCATCACTTCTCCATTCTCATAGTGAAACGCATAAAGGGCTAGCATTTCTGGCTCGAAAACCCAGTTTTCCATTACTTGAGAAGGAAACTCCACAAAGTCTCTTGGAGTAGAAGTTCCAGAAATAGAAGGATAAGTACACTCAGACAGAAGCCCATGAAGGGCGTGACCAAATTCATGGAATAATGTATTAGCTTCATCTTGAGAAAGTAATGATGGAGTGTCACCGCTAGGTTTAGTAAAGTTTCCAACATTAGTCACAATAGGGATGATATTATTCCCATCCATATTGCTTTGGCTTCTGTAAGTATTCATCCAAGCGCCACCTCTTTTGCTTGTTCTATAAAACCAGTCAGATAAGTAAACCCCAATAAGATCACCTTTTTCATTCTTTACGGTGTAAGTACGCACATCAGGATGATATTTTGGAATGTCAGTTTGTTCTTCGAACGTCATCCCAAATAGCTTGTTAGCTAGGGTAAATGTTCCGTCAATCACATTGTCTACTTTCAAATATGGACGAATTTCATTCTCATCTAGGTTATACTTATCCATCTTAATTTTCTCGGCATAGTACCACCAATCCCATGGCCTGATATCAATATTATTACCTTCATTGATAGCCATTTGCTTCATAATATCTCGTTCACTTTTAGCTGCAGTTATTGCTGCAGGCCATACTTTATCTAGAAGGCTATATACTTTTTCAGGCGAATCCAGCATTCGCTCAGCTAGTACATAATTGGCCCAAGTTTCGTATCCTAATAAGTTTGCTTTTTGCAATCTTACATTGGCTAGTTTAACGGCAATCTCTTTGTTGTCATTTTCATCATTATTGTCTCCTCTGTTGATATATCCTTTTTTCAATTTCTCTCTCAAATCCCTTCTGGTAGAGTAGGTGATAAAAGGATATAAGCTGGGACGATGAGTAGTAAAAACATATTTTCCTTCATATCCTCTCTCTCTTGCTGCATCTGCTCCTGCATTAATGACGCTCTGCGGAAGACCATCTAAGTCATTTTCGGAAACAACCATTTCAAATTTATTGGTCTCTGCCAATACATTTTCTCCAAACTGAACAGACAATGATGAAAGCTGTCCATTAAGGTCTCTCATTTTTGATTTCTGCTCATCGCTAAGAGCAGCTCCTGCACGGACAAAACCTGTGTGATAATTTTCCAATAACTTGTTTTGCTCAATAGTCAGGTTAAGCTCAGATCGCTGATCATAAAGCGTTTTTACTCGCTGATAGAAATCGGCATTTAAGAAAATATTGTCATTATGCGCAGATAATTTTGGACTAACATCCCTTGCTATACTTTGCATGGAATCGTTGGTATTAGCTGATGTAAGGTTGAAGAAAACGTTACTCACCTTTGTCAGTAGCATACCTGATTTTTCAAAAGCGGCAATGGTATTGTCAAATGTTGGCACTTCAGAATTAGAGGCTATTCCATTTACTTCTTCAATCTGTTGTTTCATGCCATCCTCAAATGCAGGCATGTAATGACCATCTTTAATTAAATCGAATGGGGGTACGCCATAAGGAGTATCCCATTCTTGATAGAAAGGGTTATCTGTTTGCATATCTGTGTTTGATTCTGTGGTACAGCCAATAGTCAAGATGGTAACTAAAAGGGGTAGTAATAGCTTTTTCATTTTAAGTGGGTTGTTTAGTTCCAGTAAAGTTAAGAGAAGTGGGTTAAACTACTTTGTTACTGAATATCTGGTAATTTCCATTTAAACCTGACTGCCAATATCCGAAATGAGATAATGAATATGACTGTAACCAATGTATTAATAACTTGACTTACGTCTAGGACTTGCAGTATAGAATAAAGTATACCACCAAATAGGCAGACGAGTGCATAGATTTCTTTTCTGAAAATCAATGGAATTTCGTTACAGACTATATCTCTGATTACACCCCCAAAAACAGCGGATACCATGCCCATCATGATAGCAATAACAGGATGAACTCCTAGGTTCAGTGCTTTTTGTAGTCCAAGGACTGTGAAAACAGCAATTCCAACAGTATCGAACATGAAGAAGGTTCTTCTAAGCTTTAAAACAACCTTTCCGAAAAGTAGTGAAATTAGAACGCCAGATCCTATCATAGTAAGGTATATCAGATCATTCATCCAGCCTACAGGAGTGCTGCCAAGCAGCACATCACGCATGGTGCCACCACCAATTGCGGTTATGAACCCAACAGCGGCAATACCAAAGAAATCAAGTTTTTTGTCTCTGCCAGCAAGTGCTCCAGAAATAGCGAAAACCATGGTTCCTACAATGTCGATGAAGTAGAGAATAGTCACGGGGCGAAAGTAGTGACTTATTGACTGAATGAATTTGATATTTCATTAAATCCTATCAATTTCATTCTTTCAACAGAGGCTTTTTTTTAAAATTCTTTGGCTTTTCTTGAAAAG
>CAYGTD010000268.1:0-5235 GCA_964352725.1 uncultured Roseivirgaceae bacterium | reverse complement strand
GATTTCATATTGTTGAGCTCTGAAATGGCGTCACCTGTTAGTTCGAAGTAACGCTTTCTTCTGCCACCTCTTTCATTGGTTGGATCGCCAAGGTAGGAGGTGATGTATCCTTTCTCGTCCAGCCTTGTGAGGGTGGAGTGCAATGCGCCAATGCTCAATGTTCTATTGGCTCGCTTTACAATATCGTTTAGAATAGCTACTCCATATGCTTCTTTGCCCAGGTTGGCGATGGTGAGTAGTACGAGCTCTTCAAATTCTCCAAGGTATCCTTTCATAGTTTCTAGTGGTAGATGATAATGATTACTTTCTACTTTTAAGAATTAATCATACGCAAGTCTAATAGATATGTTTTTATTTTTAAGAATTAATAAATAAAACCATTTGATTGATTCACTATTTACCTTTGCATTATGCAAACATTCCAGCTAGAAAAACACGACTTTATTGAATTGTATAAACTCCTGAAAATCATGCAATTAGTTGGCTCAGGAGGAGAGGCCAAGCAGATGATAGATGAAGGTCTGGTGAAGGTGAATGATGCTGAAGAAAAACAGCGTAGAAAAAAGCTAAGAACCGGAGATGTAGTGGAGTTTAATGGAGAAAAGGTAAAGGTGGAGTAGGAATTGATCAACTAAAGATTCTCGCAGATAGGTTATTGCATACTGGCTATTTTTTTAATGCCATCTTTCGTTAAATATTTTCTTAGTATTCCTCCTCTAATATTGTTTACATCAAACTCGATGATAAAAGCATTTTCATCCACTTTATCTATCATATCATACGTCCTCCTTATATCTATTCTGTTGATAACTGTATGTATGATATCTCCCTCGGATTGAACGCCACGTTTGCCATGGCCTTTTGATCCTTTATATAGTGTCATTCCAACCCCAATTTTACTGATAAGGTTTTGTTCTATCTCATTTACCTTTTCGGAGACAATCATCAGACCGACATAGTCCTCAAATCCCTCAATCACTAAGTCAATGACTTTGGCGGTAACCAAAAAAGTAAGGATAGAATACATGGCTACTTCAACGGATAGAAGAACGGTGGTAATACCGAAGAGTACGATATTGAAATAAAGAATGGTCTTGCCAATACTAATTCCCAAGCGCTTGTTAACGAAAATACCGAAAATTTCCGATCCGTCTAGCACTGCTCCATTTTTGATAGTTAAGCCAATTCCTGCTCCCAGAAATAGTCCACCAAAAATGGCGATAAGTAGCTTGTCTTCGGTAATAGAACTGAAGTTTTCGAAATGAATAAAAATGGCCAGAATGATAATACTAACGATTGACTTGATAAGGATTCGTTTCGTCAATGCAAACCACGCTAAGACTAAAAAAGGACAACTTACGAGAATTAGAATGAAGGAGACATTGACGTCATAAAGCCTACTTATAAGGATAGCGATACCAGTAACACCTCCGTCTAAAAAACCATTGGGCAATAGAAATCCTTTAAGTCCTATGCTTGCTAAGAGAATACCAATACCTATTTGAAAAAATTCTGAAAAGGCATTTGTAAACTTATTCATATGTAGGGTGATGTTTTTGAGTCGCAGATTATATGAGAAAGTTAAAGACTGTCTACCATAACCACCAATAGTAGACAGCCTTATTCATTTATTGATTTGGATCAATTAGCATGGGTGATTCACCATTAGTCATGATAATTTTAGTATTTGGAGATTTACTCAGTTCTCGAAATGCTTCGATACTTTGCCATTTGATGATTCCGTCAGTTAATCCTTCCGATATGATACGTTGTGCATCTCTTATACCTTCTGCTTCAATAATCTTTCTTTGAGCCTCCAGTTTTTCTCGGTCTAATAGAAACTCCATTCGTTGTGCAATCTGCTCGGCTTCTAGTTTTTCTTCCACAGCTCTGGCCAAACCGGTAGGAAGAGCAATGTTTTTCATTAATACAGCTTCGATTTCAAATCCTCTTGGGGAAAGTATCTCAGACATTCTTAACGTGATTTCTTTTTCAATGGCAGCACGTTGTGCTGAGTGCATGTCTTTGGCGAAAAAACGAGAGCATACGTCAGCTGCTGATGAACGGAATACACTACTAATGACATTAACCTCATTGCCTAATCCTATATTCTCAACAATGTATGGAGCTTTTTCAGGGACTATTCGATAGAGAATGGATATGACAGCTGTCACATTCAAACCCTCCTTTGAAGGTAGGTTGGTTGAAATCTCCATGTTCATGGTGCGTATAGGCATTCTCAAAATTTTAGTCACAAATGGATTGTAGCTAATTGCTCCCGGTAGTATGATCTCTTGATCTAATTTTCCTACTTTTCGCTTTATGCCTACTTCACCTTGCCGGATTACCGAGCAACTCATGATTAGAAATGAGGCCAATAGAATTGTTGTTATGTTTTTAAATGACATGATAATTTGATTTTGTGAATTAGAAATTGATTTTAATGGATGGAGCTAAATTTTCTCTATACATATCCAAAAGGAGATATGGCATGTTATTATTGGAGATATCTATTTCCTTGATTTTTTTAAGTTTAAAAAGCTCTTCTGGTAATTCCATTAGGTTATTGTTGCCTAAGTATAAGTACTCAAGCGACTCCAGTTTCATTATTTCATGAGGGATACTTTTGAAATGATCTCCTTCTAAATGCAACTCACGAAGTGTTGGAATTCTGCTTAGAATCGAAATGTTTTTTTCAAAATCGAAAAACTCATCATCCTGAACGTACAAGACTTGCAATTGCTTCATCTGCGCAAACTCAGTAGGGAGAATAGCTATTTTATTTCCAGAGAGTTCTAAAAATTCCAGATTTCTCAACTTACCAATGCTGGGAGGAAGTGTGCTTAATCCTATGTTTTTAAGATCTAGCGTTTTCAATGAAGGCATTTTACTAAGTACTTCAATTTCCTGATCCAGTCTGCTTGATTCGTTAAATCCTAGATGGAGATTTTTTAGGTTTTTAATATCTGCAAAAGACTGGGGCAGCTCTTTGATTCTATTCTTAGTTAAGTCTAGATAGAATAGATTCTGGAGTGTACCTATTTCCTCTGGAAGCTCTGATATAAGATTGTCACTTAAGTCGAGATATTTCAAATTAGGAAATTGGAAAATCTGGATTGGAAATGTTTCCAATCCTTGACTTCTGAGGGTAAGAAACTGCACATCATTGGCATTTTTAAGTGCTTGATCTAGATTTTTATAATTCGTTTCTTTTTGAGCTTGCACTGTAAGAAACGCGATGAGTGTCATCATGAAAATGATACATTTTTTCATTTCGATTTGGTTATGAAAGTTGAATGTTAGGTATGGGATACCCAAAATGAAACCTATTGATTAGGTTATCAAAATGGATGAAGGAAATCGAAAATGTATTTATCAGATGAGTAACGTACGGAATTGGATAAACAGCTTTTTCGTGCTGTCATATTGTTTAGAATGTAATCTTTCCGTTTTAATGTAGAGGGGATTGATGTATGTCGCTTTATGATATTCTTCTTTAGGAGAATTAACCAAGCCTTTAGAAATAGAGGAGATGAATGATGTGTTTGTTTCAAATGCTGATTCGGCTCTATTTTCACTCTCAGTAAAGATGGAGTTTGATGGATGGTATGTGGATATTTCTGACCATACAAAAGCTAGAAGGCTAAGAATGAGTACAATATGGTTAGTCTTTTTCACTGTCTTGTTGAACGGCTATTATTGCTTTATGAATGAAATTAAATCATAAATAAACATTAATATTTATTATGATATTCATAAGTGAATTATAGTAATACTTTCCATCAAAAGTGAAACGATACAACGCGCTGGAATAGTTATGTACTGGTCTTAGCGTCTCGCTACGACCAAAATAAAGTCTGAGACCATTTGCGACTTAGCCATTACATTATTTGTTATGTTTAATTTAATGGGAAGGAAATATGCTATCAGAGATCAAGAAAAGTTTTATTTCGTCACTTTTACAGTCATCCATTAGATGGATGTATTTATTCGTGACGAGTATCGCAATATTTTTATTGAAAGCATTAAGTTTTGCCAAAAAGAAAAGGGATTACAAGTCGGTGCTTGGTGTCTAATGACAAGCCATGCTCATTTAATCATTGGTACAAATGGTGAAATGAAGTTAGAGGGTATTATCAGAGATTTGAAGTCATATCCGATTGAAATGAATTCAAATGATAAAATAGATTCTAGATTGGCATATATTCATCAGAACCCAGTGGAAGCAGGTTTTGTAGAAGGAGCAAGAGATTGGAAATATAGCAGTGCAAAGGACTATCAAGGAGAGAAGGGTCTGCTTGATATGATGTTCTTGGATTAAAAGTCTTAGCGAGACGCTAAGACTAGATAGGTTGCTACAACTTTTTTAAAAATAGTTTTTAGATTTAAAACCGATTTTTAAGTTTTTGAATTTCAATAGTGAGCTTCTTCTCATCCAAATTTTCAGAAACCAACAATTCCGTTAAACGAACTAATTCGTAAATCTTTGTTCCTTTTCTTGGTGACCATTTAGATGAGGTTCGCCTGCCAAAGTTTCCTGTAGCGGTGAAATAATAATTTGTTCCGTCTGTTCCTAAAATTCCATCGTTGTTGTACTTGGTTTGATTTAGGGCTATTTCAAATAGTTCATTAACCTGATCTGCAAGATTCTTAGAAATATAGTGAGTACTCGCTATCACATTAATTTCTTCTGGATTTTCCGTATACCAAATACTTTTATCGGTCGTCACTTTAGTCACAAGGTAAGCGCCTTCCAGCTTTTCTAGGTTTATAACATATTCGTTAGAAAAGGAGGCGAGTACCAACATTATAACGAGTGGGCGGGTATTCAGTGTATCCAGTAGAAACGATCGAATTTTATTATGATATTCTACTCTATACTGGAAGTAATCGAAATAACTGTCTGCTGGTTCTAAGTGATCAAACTCTTTTGCTTTTCGATCTACATAATCACCCCATGATTCGTCTTTCTTTGTTCCTGTCTGAGCGAAAGAGGCGTATGTTAGAATGAAAAAGATTAATAATAGCAGCTTTGATTTCATTCGCTTCTTAATTCATTAAAAGCTCACCTTCAAAAATAGATTCATTGCAGGGACAACTTTATCGAAAGATCGACCATACCCTGGTATGGCATAGACGTCTACAGGATCAAATCGGTCATAGGTGCCAAGAAATCTCAATCGAAAGTTAAAACCAAAAGAGAGCGGATTCCAATTCCGTTCATCTCCCTCACTA
>CAYGTD010000267.1:0-5240 GCA_964352725.1 uncultured Roseivirgaceae bacterium | reverse complement strand
AGTAAAGGAAAGATTGTTTAGAGCAGCAGCAACTAATACAGTTCATCGTTTACCAGATTTAAATGAGCTGGTCGATGATTATTGGAAATTAAGATATAGAAGAACAGTACAATCTTGGAAGTCGCAAAAGCTTCCAAGTGTGGTCACTCACAATTTAGTAAACGATGGAGATGACCCAGTACTCAATTTTTTAAGAACGTCCAATCTGCTAAATGGTCCTGATGATAAAGTAAAGATTGTCTATCATCCTGATTTCATTTCACCAACGAATCCTCTATTAGGAATGGATTATGGACAGTTTGTAAGAGGGTGCCATATGGGGATTTTTCCGAGCTATTATGAGCCTTGGGGTTATACACCAGTAGAGTGCCTTGCAAGTGGGGTAGCGGCTGTTACATCAGACTTATCTGGGTTTGGTAACTATGTAAAAGGGCTTTCTAATGCTACAGAATCTCATGGCATGTATTTAATAGATAGAGAAAATCAAGACATGTATTCTTCCGCTAAGGAGCTATCTGAAAAACTATTTTCATTCATCAAGCAAGGGCGAAAAGATCGGATTATGATGCGAAATAAATCGGAAGATTTATCCGAAGAATTTGATTGGAAGAATTTGATCAAGCACTACGAAAAAGCCTACAAAATGGCATTGAAGAAATATCCGACGGAGGTCTGATTTTTTATGAGACGGATTTAAATATGATGAATGTACTACGGTAGGTCAAATCAGGTAGCAGTACAATTTCAAAATATATTATTTATTAATTCAGCTCAATTTCTTCAAAATTCCAAAAAGCTCATTTCCCATTCTAGGAGGAATGGAGTTGTGGCAGTCTTCGAATACCTGAGTGTCAAATTGGGGTTTTAGATAACCTAGGTATTCTTCTTTGGAGCCTCCGAAAGGACGGTTCCCATCTCGATTCAGTGGATGTTTGAACCAAACTCCTACTAGTTTTCCATTTGTACTAAGCAACGCATGCGTTTTAGTTGCATAAGCCGATCTATTGGCTTCAGAGGGCTCCAAAGAACAAAAGAAGGTTTGTTCTAGTATCAAATCAAACTCTCCCTCTAGTTCGAAAAAATCACCATGGATCAATTGAGATTCAGGAAAATCAGGAACTCTTTTCTTGAATGAACGGAGTGGCACCTCTGAGATGTCCAATACATAAACATTTTTGAAGCCTTGATTGAAAAGATATTCTGCTTCATGTGCATTACCAGCACCAGGGATCAATATTTTTAGTTGCTTATTCTCTAACTGATCAATGTAGGATTGAAGTGGGAGGGAAGGACTCCCAATATCCCAACCTGTTTGATTCTCTTGGTATCTATTGGTCCAGTAGGCTTCTTGACTGTTTGATGATTTATTCATTAATAATTTGAATAAATTAGAAAGAAATCAATTTTCAATGTTTAGAAATTGGCGTCTTGAACTTCTCCAGTAAGTTGATAAATAGTCAGCTCAGCAATTTTTGCATTAAATCTAGCTTCTATTAAATCTATTTCAGATTGCAAGAGATTGTTCTGTGCAGTACGGAAATCTAGTGAGGTTACTTGACCTAGTTTATATTTTTCGTCAGTGCGTTCAAAATTTTGCTGATTTAACTGCACATTCCTTTCTTGGGCAGTGACAACAAATAATCTATTCTGATAATTTGACCATGCATTTTCAAAGTTCAATATGGCTTGTTGTGTTGCTTGCTTGACTACATTTTCCTGAATGACTTGATCGATGCGAGCATTTTGAACAGCAGTTTTCGTTCCACCACCATCAAAAATATTCCAACTAAGTGTAGCTCCATAAGTAATACCAGCACTTGTACTGGATGCTAGAAAGGATGCATTGTTGTTATTTCCTAATCGGTAGTTATAGTCTCCATTGAGTGATAAAGTTGGGAGATAGCGACTGTTATTGATTCTTGTATTGTAGGTTCGGACAGTTAGACCTTCTCTTGCCAAAAGTATTTGCGTGTTTTTCTCAAGGAGTTTAGATAGGTAAATATCCTTTTTACTCAGCGTGGAAAAAGAAACCAAGGTGTCAACCTTAAATGAAGTATTTGCGTCTCTAGCTAAAATGAAATTCAGATTCCGATAAGCGTTATCGAGTGTTTGTTGTGTATTCAATACATTAATACTGTCCGTATTGACATCTACTTCAGCGTTGGAAATATCTAGTTTAGTCGATTGACCATACTCAAAGGAATATTCGGTACGCCTCAAGCGGTCTTTAGATATTTTTAATGTTTGCTCAAGACTGGCTACTGTTTTTTGAGTACGAGCGACCTCATAGTAGGCCTCAAAAAGATCCAATAAAACCACTTCTAATGTCGCCTTTGCGTTGAGTTGACTAATGCTATAATTCACTTGGTTTCTTTCAATGGAATATTTTCTATTAAATCCATCAAAAAGCACCCAGTTTAGGTTCACCCCAGCGGACCTGCTATCAGACTCTGCTTCATCAAGTTTTCGTTCGCTCCCATCCTGAAACACAGCAGTAACATTATCTACATTATAAGCAATATTAGCTGTTCCATTTAAGGTAGGTAGGTAACCAGAATTATAGATACTAGTATTATTCTCCTCAATAAGTATCGATTGCTTTGCCTGAACAATATTAAAGTTGGATTCCAATGCAAGCTTAACTGCTTCTTCCTTGGTAAGCAGTACTTGGCTAATGACTCCATTAGATATGATGAAGGCAAGTACAAAAAAGGTAATCTTATTTTTCATATCTCAGACTGTAATTCAATTACTGCAGGCTCAACCTGCTCTTTTGGAACTCTTTTACCTGATATCAACCACTTTATGTTCACTTTTAATGAGTTACTAAGGGATAAATAAACAGGAAGGATAACCAATGTCAAAATGGTTGCAATGGCGATTCCATAGGCAATGGAGATGGCCATCGGTATTAGGAACTGTGCTTGTCTACTTTTTTCAAAAATAAGAGGAGCTAGGCCGGCAACAGTGGTAAGTGAAGTTAGAAATATGGCTCTGAAACGCGATTTTGAAGCTTCATAAAGTGCCGTATTGTATTCCATTCCTTCTTTCAGGTAGCCGTTGAACTTCCCAATAAGTACTAAGCCATCATTGACCATGATTCCAATTAAGGCAATGATGCCTAACCACGATAGAATGTTGATAGAAAATCCATGTATCCAATGCCCCCATGCTACACCTATCAAACTTAATGGAATTAGTAGTAAGAGTAGAAGAGGTTGGTCATAAGAGCGGAAAGTGAAAGCAATGGTCATGTATATCAAGAAGATGATTACTGGCACTACTGTATTTGCTGATTCCACTAATTTATTTTGCTCCCTTTTCTGTCCATCATATACAGGAGTTACTGAAGGGTATTTGTCTAAAATTGGCGGTATTACGTTCGCACGTAAATCGTTCAAAATGTCTGGAGCACTTTCCTTCGGGTCTGATAAATCAGAAGAAATCTGCACCTCTCTTCTACCATCCACATGATTGATAGCTATTTCACCTCTTTTAATGCTGTAGTTTGCGATTTCTTTAAAAGGTACCTTGTCTCCATCTGGAGTAGTAATTTTCATTTCATCCAAGCGGTTAATACTGGAACGGTTTTCCTCGTCATAGCGTACCCAGACCTTAATTTCATCTTGACCTCTTTGAAATCGCTGTGCTTGAAATCCGAAAAATCCGTTTCGAACTTGGCTCATGACACCTTGAGTATTCAGACCAAGAAGAAACGCTTTGTCCTTTAATTCAATATTGATCTCTTTTATTCCTACGGGATCATTGTCGGTGATGTCTTTCAAAAGCGCATTGCTCTCCATCTTTTGCTTAAGCTCTCTTTTTGCTGCTTTCAACTCATCCGGGTTGTTGCCTAGCAATGAGATTGAAATAGGACTTCCTCCGAAATTACCCCCGCCACCGTAGGTGAGTGCTTCCACACCATAGACTGGTCCCATTTTTTCTTGAATCGAATTTCCAATCTCAGTAGATGGAAAATCCCTTAATTCTCCCGGCAGAAGATTGACACGTAGTGAGCCATTTCCTGATCCCGGTCCAAGACTCTTGATGATATTTTCAATGACTTGCTTATTTCCTGTCTGACGCTTGGTGAATTCCTCATTGGTCTCCCATGCTTTCTCTTCAATAGCAGTTAGTATGGAATCCGTTATGGACACATTCGTGCCTTCTGGCATTTTTAGTGTGATACTTACTTGATCACTGGCAAGTTGAGGAAAAAACGTAGATCGAATAATTCCACCACCCATAGCACCAAAAGTTAATATCAATAATGAAAAAGCGATGGCTAATGCTAAGAAACGATTATTCAGACAGAATCTAAGCACTTTGGCATATGATCTATCACGAAGAAATTCAATGATTTTATCTCCTAATTTGTTGATTTTACGGAGTTTAGAAAATAAACGTGAGATCCCTTTTTTGGTCTCTTTAGGATCCTCCTTTACTAAGGCTTTAGAATGAGCAATATGTGCAGGTAGGATGATCAGTGCCTCAACTAATGAGACAGACAGTGTCAAAATAACAACCAAAGAAACCTCTCCGAAAAAGTCCCCAATACGTCCATCTAGGAACAGGAAGGTGCCAAATGCTAATAGCGTGGTGAGAATGGCCGATACAATAGGAGGGATCACTTCCATCGTGCCATCTATGGCAGCCTGGACTCTACTCTTACCCTTTTCATAGTGATGATAAATGTTTTCCGCTATCACAATGCCATCATCCACTAGAATACCTATCACAATGATCATAGCAAAAAGAGAAAGGACGTTGATGGTAATATCAAGACCAGGAGCGAAGATGAACATTCCCATGAAGGCGATCGGAAGACCTAAAGCCACCCAAAAAGCGAGACGTGTATTGAGGAATATGGAAAGGAATACCAATACGAGTATGATACCAATAGTAGCATTCTCAGCTAACAATGCAGTTCGTTGGTTCAGTGTGATAGAGGAGTCACTTACCACATTGAGCTCCAATTTTGGATACATCTGGTTGAACTCCTCAATGTATTCGCGCACCTTGGCCGCCGATGAAACCAAGTCTTCATCATTTGTATTGCTGATCGCAATATTGACAGAAACTTCTCCATTGAAAAAACTAGCGTTGGGTGTTTCAGCGAATCTATCTCTCACATCTGCCACGTCTCTTAATCGAATGACATTCCCATTAGCATCAGCTCTCACCACTAAAAAATCCAATTCTCTTGCCACATAAGATCTGCTGTTGGCGCGAATCAAGTA
>CAYGTD010000266.1:0-5244 GCA_964352725.1 uncultured Roseivirgaceae bacterium | reverse complement strand
TTCTTTCATTTGGAAAAATTGCGGGAGGTAATGTGAATAATGTGATTCCGGATGAAGTGAAGATTGATGGAACTTTTCGCACTTTTGATGAGGTGTGGAGGAAAGAAGCACTACAGAAAATAAGAGACATAGCTACAGGAATAGCCAATGCTATGGGAGCGACTTGCGATGTAAACATTGCTTCAGGCTATCCATTTTTAGTAAACGACGAAGAGTTTACTCAGAAAAATATTGATGCTGCTATTGCTTACATGGGCGAGGAAAATGTAGTAGAACTTGATCTATGGATGGCTGCTGAGGATTTCGCTTTCTACACCCATGAGGTGCCAGGATGTTTCTATAGGCTTGGAACAAGGAACGAATCTAAAGGAATCACATCAGGTGTTCACACACCCACGTTCAATATTGATGAGAATGCACTCAAAACTGGCATGGGATTGATGGCATATTTGGCTATTCAAGAGATCAACTCTTGATGTTTACTAAGGATTCTTCAATAATTTGAATTCTTAATATACACGACACATTCAATTGGTAAATTTGTGCAGAATTTTACCTGTAAATAATGGAATACGGATTTTTTGATATTCTCAGTTTGATTGGAGCACTTGGATTTTTCATTTACGGAATGAAAGTGATGAGTGAAGGAATTCAAAAAGTAGCTGGAGCAAAAATGCGAAGCTTCTTGAGTTCAATGACTTCCAATCGATTCAAAGGAGTAGTTACAGGTTTTACAATTACAAGTCTTGTGCAATCGTCATCAGCCACTACTGTCCTGGTGGTTAGTTTTGTAAATGCTGGTCTTTTGTCTCTTACTGAATCAATTGGTGTAATTATGGGTGCCAACATAGGAACTACGATTACAGCTTGGCTAATCTCTATTGTAGGATTTAAGGTAAAAATAGCCAGTTATGCACTTCCAATTATTGCTGTAGGGTTTCCTTTAATGTTTTTTAGTAGGGAAAAAGTAAAATTTTGGGGTGAAGTGCTTATTGGATTTGCATTACTATTTATGGGACTTTCTTTATTAAAAGATTCTGTCCCTGACCTCAAAGCCAACCCAGAAATACTCGAATTTTTAAGCAGTTACACTGATTTAGGTTTTTTATCTACCCTTCTATTTGTAGGAATCGGAACACTGATTACCGTGGTAGTGCAGTCATCAAGTGCGGCGATGGCGCTTACGCTGGTCATGGCTAATAACGGATGGATTCCATTTGAATTGGCAGCAGCAATGGTTTTGGGAGAAAATATTGGAACGACTATCACAGCAAATCTTGCTGCATTAGTTGGGAATGTACATGCAAAACGGGCAGCACTTTCCCATTTGATATTTAATGTTTTCGGTGTAGTATGGATATTGATTTTGCTTCATCCAGTACTCAACTTGGTTGATTCATATATCGTTAGTTCTGGTGGTTTATCTCCTTTCGGAGATCCGACTGGAGTGCCAATAGGGCTTTCTTTATTTCACTCTGCGTTTAACATCATCAATACGCTTCTTCTGGTCTGGTTTGTCAACTTCATTGCTTCAGTAGTTACAAAAGTCATCAAATCAACTGGAGATGATGAATATCACTTAGAGTACATAAGTACTGGGCTGATGAATACTGCTGAGTTATCTATTGAAGAAGCAAGAAAAGAGACTGGCAGGCTTGGGGAGATAAGTATAAAAATGTCTAAGAATTTTAGAGATTTACTCGTCGCTGATAAGCCTAAGAAACAGAAAAAACTTTTGAAGAAAATACGATCTTATGAAGAGATGACAGATCGTATGGAGGAAGAAATATCGAAGTACTTAATTGATGTCGCGACAAGTGGAAATCTTAGTAATAGCAGTGCTGTAAAGGTTACTAGTCTGCTTAGTGCTACAAATGATCTGGAGAGAATAGGAGATATCTTTTTTCAAATGTCTCAAGATGTCGATCGAATTATCAGAAATGAAAAGAATCTGAAAAGTAAGCAGGTCAAAAATCTATTAGAAATGATGGATCTGATAGATCAAGCGTTTGATATTATGATGGAGAATTTAAATGCGCAAAATGGAAGCGCGAGTCTTGACACAGCTATTATCAAAGAAGATGAAATCAATAAGTTGAGAAACAGCTTCCGGAAAGATCTTACCAAAGATATTGAGAAGGAAAAGTATGACCCTAAACGTGATGGCTGGTATAAAGACCTATTTCATTTATGTGAAAAATTAGGAGATCATATTATAAATGTATCAGAAGCTATTACGGGAGAAAAGGAAAGAGAGTTGAAAGACGACATTACTGAGAAGAAATGAGTCAGGAAATATCTACTTCTTTAGGTTTAAAAGAATCCTCCTCTATCCTTTTAAAGGGTGTAGTAATGATAGGAAGCTTGTTATTCTTTCTACTCTCCATAAATCTTATGGGACTCTCTATAGGTCAGATGACAGGAGAGTTTACCTCTCAAATAAGCCAAGTAACATCAAATCCATTTGTTGGCCTTTTTATTGGCTTGGTAGCCACAGCATTGCTACAAAGCAGCTCTACTACCACCTCCATCGCCGTGGCGGCTGTTGCTTCAGGGGCGATAGGATTGCAAAATGCGATTCCAATTGTCCTTGGTGCAAATATTGGAACCACGATTACTAGCACCATTATTTCAATGAGTTATATCTCTAAAGCAAAGGAGTTTAGAAAAGCGCTTGCTGCAGGTACATCTCATGATTTTTTCAATATTTTAACTGTATTAGTGTTACTTCCCTTAGAATCACGATACCATTTATTGGAGAGGACAAGTTCCTCTATTTCTTCTCTTTTCCACGAAGAAAATTTTGTCACAGAAGGAGAGACAACTGGTTTTCAATTTTTTTCTATTCTTGACTACATAAATGAATCCATTGTCTCTTTCACAGGACCATTAATAGGTCTGCTTCTTGCAGTTGTATTACTGTTTGGGTGTATTAAACTTATTTCTAAGTGGCTTTATTCTATGCTTATTGGTACTGCAAAAGATCGATTTGAAAATGTAGTCTTTAAAACAAAGATGAGATCTTTTGGGTGGGGTTTAGTACTTACTTCTGTTGCGCAATCAAGCTCACTCACTACGTCACTTATCGTGCCTTTAGTAGCAACAAGTAAAGTGAAGATTAAACGAGCATTTCAATTTATTTTAGGTGCGAATATAGGTACTACCATTACGGCACTGCTAGCTGCGTTGTTTCAATCAGAGGCTGCTATTAGTCTAGCTATTGTTCATTTGCTATTCAATCTAATCGGGGTGGTCATATTTTTATTTATTCCATTCACGAGTGATTTGCCTGTATATCTTGCTAAGAAATTTGGCAGAATGACGGTGAAAGCTCGTATAATTGGATTTGCTTATATCCTCTTTACCTTTTTTCTATTACCATTTACATTAATTTATTTGACGAAATCATCAGATAAACCAACAACCACTACAGAAATACAATTGAAGGATTAGCTTTGTAAGTAAAGCAAATATTTCAAATGGCAACTTCTATTCGAAAAATTGTAGATCAAATTGCAGAATATGCAGAGATAAAAACAGAGCAGATAAAGTTGAAGTTTGTTTCGAAAGTATCAAGACTTTTAGCAACAGTTCTTTCTCTTGTCTTAATTGGGTTTTTAGGATTACTCCTTCTGTTTTTTTTAAGTTTAAGTGTTGGTGAAGTTCTCAACGAGTCACTTGAAAGTAATTATTGGGGATATTTTATCATCACAGGATTTTATATCATCTTAGTCACGATCGTATTGTTATTAGCAAAGGCAAAGAAGATTAGTAGCTGGTTCGAAAGATTGATTTTATATATAGTTGATCAAGAAAATGACAAAAACGCTTAAAGAGAGAAAAGAAGAATTAGCACGACGAGAGCAAGAGATCAGGGAAAGGCTTGATTTGAATTCGGATGGGCTAAAGGAAAAAGCTAAATACGTAGGAAAGATCGCACTTATTTCTGGTGGAGTGGCATTGATTGGTTTTTGGATATATAAAGCATTCTTCGAAAGTGAGGATGAAGAAATATCAAAGAAGAAATCAAAAAAAAGAAGTAAGGCGATTAAGAGTGCTTCTGTTAGAATTGCAGAAGCGGCATTGCCTTATGTTGGGAAAGTACTTGATTCTGTCTTTAAAGAGGGCAGTGCAAATAAGGATAAGAAAGAAAATATCGTGGATAAAGATTAAACGTTCATCAACGATTCTCTTCTTCTCATTTTTCCGGCTGGAATACCAAACATCATTTTGAATCTTCTACAGAAATAGGCCGTGTCTTTGTAGCCTACCGCTTTACCAATGTCTCGAATGCTTTTCTTAGAAGTTCTAAGCAAGTTCACCGCAGCTTCCATTCGTTGATACTCGATGTAATCTTGCGGATTAATTCCGGTCAACATTTTAAAATACTGTCCTACATAGTCTTCAGAGACATTGGCAACATTCGCCAACACCTTATTAGATAAATCTTCAGCAATATTTTCTTTAATGAAGGTGAAGATATCTATGAGTCGAGGATCTTTGAAGTAGGTACTGTTGGTTGCCAGTTTTTCAACAAATAGGCCATTGTTTAATATGTGTCTGATGAGTTCTATTACCATGCTTTCGGTAAGCACTTTTACCATCCGATCCTTACCTGCCATGCTGCCAGAAGCTTCATCATTGATTTGCTTAATCATTCCAGCCAGCTTAAAATGTTCTTCAATTTTGAAGCAGGGAATATCTAATGAAGCAAAAAAGTTTACTGAATCAAATGCCTTGGCATCAAATGCCACGTAGCTATAATGCTCTTGAGTCTGTGGCTCACTAGAGTAAGATCTTAAATATTGATCTTTATTAGTTAAGAAGTCGTCTTTTGATAAAACAATGGCATTGCCAGAACCGTAAGCGATGGAAACTGCCCTTCCTCCTGGAACAAATATTACATCACCCACATTAGCCGTTTCTTTCTCTTTCCCAAACCTAATTTCTCCTGAAGTGACTAGCACTAGGAAGTTTTCTACTTCATAGTTGTTTTCGATCTTCACGGGCCTTAAAATATTAATATTCTTAGCCTTAACGTAGCGAATCTCCAACGACTCTATGATCTTATTATAGTCTTCCATTAGTAATAAAGAAGGTTAATCTGGCATTAAAACATAAAATAATAGGACGAAACTAATAATTTTATGGTATAAATCCTAGTGGAATCCAACTTGGCTTCATCGACAGTATTGAACTATTTTAATAAGCTTCTGGAAATAACTATTCGCTGAATCTCAGAGG
>CAYGTD010000265.1:1563-5290 GCA_964352725.1 uncultured Roseivirgaceae bacterium | reverse complement strand
TGCCTTTTATTCATTGATTGCTTCTTGAAAGATCATTCCTATATGAGATGGAACCTCAGCTACACCAGAAGATCTCATTGCATCCATGACTTCTTTCAATTCCTCAAATCGCTTCTTCAACTCAGGAGTAGATTCAATGGATTGTTCCAATTCTTGATTTTCTTTTCCTTCTATGAGCGCTATTAATTGCTCGTCTGTTATTGTCTTTTCCATGTTATTTCAATTTGCTGTGGCCATACCACTGAAATACAATTCCTTTAATTCTTTAATCGTACGGTGTACTTGCACCTTTATATTACTTACTGAGGTATCTCGCATTGCCGCGATTTGCTCGTACTTCATTCCTTCAAATTTGCTAAGTACTAGTAGTTCTCTTTTATCGTCTGGAAGCAGCTTCATTGCCTGGTAAAGTTGCTTTTCTCTATCCATCTGATCCTCATTTGAATCTTCCTCTAGTTCTGGCATTACTTCCACAGGGTTGAATTGATCTTTTTGCACTTTCATCTTTCTGAAGTGATCTTTCACCATATTTCTAGCGATTTGAAAAATCCAAAATTGAAGAGCTTGCCCATCTTTATAAGAGTTTCGATACTTCATCACTCGTATAAAAAGTTCTTGTGTGAGGTCGTCACTTTCCGCTCGCTCCATGGTTGATTTCAAGAAGTAATTGTAAATCCGTTTGCTATATCGGCTAAACAATTCATTCAAGTAATCTAGCTGGCCGGCTTTCACCAGAGACATCAACTCTTCGTCCGTTTTAATCAATTTTCCTTTAGGTATAGTTTGAAAATAAACCCATTGCTGGGATGATTCAGATAAGGTACAAGAAAAGTGAATGAAGGTTACAGATGGAATAAAAAAACCTCACCAAATGATGAGGTTTTAAATAGATGAGGATCTACTTGGGAGAAAATTTAATTTCATAAAAAAAGGCGACCTCTTCGAGATCGCCTATCGACTTCCCTATTATAGGGTTAGTCTGCCTTAGAATCTTAAAACTATTTTCTTATAATGAGTTTATTTGACGATGTAGAATCTTCTGTTTCAATCATTAGAAAATATATTCCATCTTTAATTCCGTCTAAAGAATATTGATGATTAATCATTAGACTATAGAATCTTATGGTTTTACCTGATTCGTCCAAAAGAACTACTCGCTTGATATTTGCTTCATCATTCAAGGATAATTGAAAGTAGTTCGAAGCAGGATTAGGGTAGATCTTTAAGATCCTTTTGGAATCATCAAAACCAAGTACCGAGCCTTCGTCTACATCCTCAAGCTCAATGGTCACGGTAGCTGTTTCCGTCAACGAACCGTCAGAGACACTTACCAGTAAACTAAACGATGGATTTGTTTCAAAGTCTAGCATTTCACTATTGGTAACGATTAGCTGACCACTGGAACTGGTAAGCAAGAATGCATTACTTGTATTGCCACTTATGATAGCAAATGTCAATGCATCTCCTTCCAAATCAGATGCTTCAATCGTCGCTACCGAAGTTCCATTTTCACTGTTTTCTAAAAGCGTAAAAGTTTGATCTGAAATGAGTGGAGCCGTGTTTACAGCTTGCTCATTTAAGTTGACGGTGATAGATGCTGTGGTGGTGAATACCCCATCAGAAACTCCCACACTCAAAGCAAAAGTAGGATTGGTATCAAATACTAATGCAGAACTATTAGAAACGGTTATATCCCCGGTTGTTTCATCAATGACAAATGCATCGTCTGTGTTTCCACTTTCTATAACAAAAGTTAATTCGTCACCGTCAGCATCAGAACCTGTAACAGTCGTCACTGCCTGTCCATTGGGTAAATTTTGATTGATTGCAACTGTCTTATTTCCTGTCTCAGGAGCATTATCATTCACATTATTGATTGAAATACTAATGGATTCTGAGGTGGTCGTATTGCCTGCATCGTCGGTTACATCAATGGATAATTCAAATGAAGTTTGATCCACTTCAAAATCAATGCTTTGGGCAGATGGAGTAATTTCATACACTGGATCAGCGCCGGCACTTGCTGTGTTGACAATGCTAATTAGGCTACTTTCATTGCCAGAAGTAATGGTAAACGTGAGTACGTCTTCTTCACCGTCGGAAACTGGGATTGTTAAAAACCATTGCTCATTTTCATCAAAGTCAAAAGCGGTTGTCGTCCAGTTGAAAACCGGAGAGGTGTTCAACACAATCGTAATCGTTGCTGAATTACTTCCGCTTTGGTCACTGACAGAAATAACTAGCGCAAAAGAATTTGGACTTGAAAAATCAAGGGCATCTCGATCAGCCACTTTAAGCAGTCCTGTTGTTGCATCTAGTTCAAATGCGTCATTACTATTGCCAGAAGTGATCGAATAAGTAATGGCATCACCTTGCGCATCAAAAGCCTCCACTGTTCCTACTTCGTCCCCAGTTGATATTCCACTTACTATATCAAAACTTTGCTCCTCAATGACAGGAGCGGCCGCTTCCGAAAGGTTTATGGTTAATGTAGCACTTGATGATAGCGTACCGTCAGTTACGTTAATACCTAAGGAAAATGCAGGATTAGTTGCGAAAACCAAAGCAGCACTGTTTCCTACAGTCAATTCACCTGTGCCCGTATTGATGGCAAAAGCATTGTTAGTATTCCCTGAAGTGATAAAGTAAGCAAGCTGGTTGTTATCCAAGTCACTGGCTTGAATAGTAGTCACTGCTGATCCATTTGGCAAACCTTCACTTATTTCTACTGTAGCATCAGAGACTGTTGGCGCATTATCATTCACATTATTGATATTGACTGTAATAGATTCTGAAGTGGTTGTGTTAGTAAACACGTCAGTCGCTTCAATAACTAGATCAAAAGAAATGGGTCCTTGCTCAAAATCAATTCCCTGAGCAGCTGGAAAAATCTGATATACTGCAGGGCTACCAGCAGGAGCTGTATTAGCAATACTTAGCAGATTATCCGTATTTCCTGAAACGATAGATGGGGTAATATTGTCTGATTCAGGATCTGACACTGGAACGGTAAGAAACCATTGCGCATTCTCATCAAAATTGAATGATGTTGCTGTCCAATTAAAGACAGGTGCCGTGTTAAGAATAACAGAAACATTTGCCGTATTGGTATCTCTTTCATCATTGACAGCAATATTGAGTACGAAGGTAAATGAAGAAGAGAAATCCAATTGTGAACGATCCGAAACGGAAAGCACCCCTGTTGTTGCATCAAGAGAAAAAGCATTATTTGTATTACCTGAAAGGATCGTATAAGTAATTGGATCGCCTTGAGCGTCTACCGCTATAACAGTACCTACTTCATCTCCAGTTGCTATACTCGAAATGACGTTGAAGGTCTGATCAACGATCACAGGCCCAGAAGCTTCTGAAAGGTTGATAGTAATAGTTGCGTTGGATGAAGAAGCTCCGTCGCTCACATTAACCACAAGTGAAAATGTGGGATTGGTAGCGAAAACCAATGCATCAACATTATTGACAGTAAGCTCCCCTGAACCAGCATTTAGTGCAAATGCATCATCTGTATTTCCAGAGGTGATAGTATAGGTTAAAGGATCATTATCTAAATCTGCTCCAACAACCGTCGTAACTGCTGATCCATTTGGAGTTCCTTCACTTATGGCTACTGTCTCATCCGTTACCGTTGGCGCATTATCATTGACGTTATTGATGTTGACTGTAATAGATTCTGAAGTGGTTGTGTTAGTAAACACGTCAGTCGCTTCAA
>CAYGTD010000265.1:0-1463 GCA_964352725.1 uncultured Roseivirgaceae bacterium | reverse complement strand
GAGTTCCTTCACTTATGGCTACTGTCTCATCCGTTACCGTTGGCGCATTATCATTAAGGTTGTTGATTACAATTATAATAGGGTCTGAGAGCGTTTCAGCATCAAATGAATCTTTTGCTTTCAATACAATTTCAAAACTCGCTTTTATTTCAAAGTCTATGGTATTTCCATTTGCCCATACGTACCATATTTTGGCCATTTCGAATGTCTGAGGATTGTACTCTTCGCTAAAGTAAACTCCTAATAAACCTTCATCATTTCCAGATTCAATCGTTAAGTCGAAATCATCATCTTCAGGATCTGATACTGCGATCAGAATATTGAAAAAAGTGTTCTCATCATATGAAAAAGAGGCGGTTTCTAGTGCGAAAACTGGAGAAGCATTTCCTTTTATGGTAACTGTAGCTTGATTAGAATTTGTTCCATCGCTAGCTTCGATTACTAATGTATAAGTAGTAGCACCAGTAAAGTCAAGATTGCTTACATCTAACACTTTAAATTCTCCAGTACTCCCATCCAATTCCCAGAAATTATCGTCATTTCCTGAAACAATACTAAACGTGATGGGGTCATCTTGTGCATCTGTTGCCGTTATGGTTCCTATGATATCATCATTAGCTAGATCTGGAGTGATTCTAAAAAGTCGATCAAAAATTCTAGGAGCCGGATCATCAAAAACATCTTGAACGTTGATTTCAAGAGTAGCAGTGGCACTCGCCTTGCCGTCATCGACGCTTACTGTCAGATTAAACTGAGTTGTGATCTCGTAATCTATAACCAAAGGATCAGCCACAGAAAGTCTGCCTGTTTCTTCGTTAATCTTAAATCCGCCAGCATTATTGCCAGAAACAATTGAATAGCTAAGCGGCAATTCATCTCTATCCGTAACTCTATCACCGAATAAAAATACTTCCTGATCATTCGATGGATTTTCAACAATATTTGCACCAAAAAAACCTCCACCAAAAAACGACGGTCTATTATCATTAAGGTTAATTAACTCAATAGTCACTGTGCCTTCAGCTGTCGCTCCATCTCCGTCTGTTGCCCTAATGGTAAGTGAGTATGGCCCTTTTGCCAGTTCATAATCTAGTGCTGGTCGTGATACGTTGACGAGAATAGATTTCCCAACCAATTTAAAAGGCACATATGATTCTCCAAAAATTAAAGTTGAGTTTCCTGCAATGATTTCTAATGTTGGTTCGGCAGTGTTATCATCAGTAACTGTGATTTCACCAACAAAGAAGTCATCTCCTGGATCTTCATCTATCTGAAATGTAGCATCGGAAATAGATGGTGGTTGATTAGGACCAATTCCTTTTACAACAAGAGATGAGGCAGCAGGAGAAACTGTGTTATAGTTAGAGCTAGTTGTTACAGCAGAAAAATTCTCTGTGTAAGTAGTTGAGCTAATTCTATTAAAAGCAAAAATCCTGACGAATAATGTACGATCTTCCGTAGAC
>CAYGTD010000264.1:0-5355 GCA_964352725.1 uncultured Roseivirgaceae bacterium | reverse complement strand
AGTAAATACAGCAGACATCATAGTTCGACGTTCACCTGTTAGTTTTCTCCAATTCCCAGTAAACCTGCAGTTAAAGCGGTATTTGTCAGCTCGGAAATAAAACTGAAGTGAATCGGCGTTAGTGGTCTCAATACTATCAGAATAATATTGTTCAGCCTGTAGCAATTCAGAAAGATCTATCTCTTTATAGTTTTTGTTCCACTGCTCGAATGGATCATCTTGAGCAATTAGTTGCAGAGTTAATAAGGAGAAGAAAGAAATAAGAAGAGTTTTATTCATGATATGCTAGGTGAGCAAATGGTGCTTAACATCCGAATATAGTGCACTTTTATGCACTATATCCGCCTTATGTGTTTATGTTTTGTGGTAAATCTAATGGATTTCTAATGCTCGACAACCCGCTCAAGGCCACATGAGTGTAAATTTCAGTAGTTCTGGATGAGTTGTGACCAAGCAATGTTTGGATATACCTCAGATCAACACCACTTTCAAGTAAATGTGTAGCAAAAGAGTGTCTTAACATGTGAGGAGTCACCTTTTGTCTAATTCCGGCCTTTTTTGCGGCCCTTTTCACGATCTGAGAAACACTTGTTTCACTATATTGAGATCCATTTGCCCCTTCAAATAAGTAGTTTTTTGGATGGTAAGCTTTGTAATATTCTCTTAGTTGCAAAAGGAGCTTTTCACTTAGTAGCGTATATCGATCCTTGTTCCCCTTACTTTGTTCTACTCGTATCATCATACGATCACTATCAATGTCCGTCACCTTCAGGTTCAGCAGTTCGGCGCGTCGCAGGCCTGCAGAGTACAAAGTACTTATTATACACTGATGCTTTATGTTTCTGGTTTTAGTAATCATCGATATCACCTTTTCCTTACAAAGTACTTTAGGAAGTGTTTCCTGCTTGTATGGTCGTTCTACAGAATAAAACCTGTTAGGCATTTCTAAAACTACTTCGTAATAAAATTTAATCGCATTAATAGCTTGATTAATGTATGAGTTGGATTTACCCTCTTGAACTAGACTTTGGAGGTAAGTGCTAATATGCTGCTCATTCAACTCCATCAATTTGGTTGTGATTGGGAAATAATTAATAAAGCGTTCGAACATAGGAATGTATATTTTGGCTGTATTTAAGGAATACTTTCGAGTTTCCAGCTTCTGATAGAAAGGTTCAGGACAATACCTCCAGTTTTCCCGAAAGGGTCGCTTTCTATATTGGTCTATGGAAAGTGGGGTATTCCCATCATTTATGGGTCTGTTGGTAAAAAAGTGGCTACAATTAACCCATGCAATTCCTTTAAATAGTTCAAAAATCTGGTTAAGGTTGTCAGGCTTGTTAGGAGTGAATACCATTCCATAATATTCGCTCCATTGAATGGAGGGGAGGGTTTTTACTAGTTTCTGAATCACCCTGTCAGATCTGAATTGTAATCCAATGTAGCGAGCTTCATTAATCACCAGATGTTTCAAAGTCACTTGCCGTTCCTTAAAGTGTGCATTCATAAAGCAATAAACGCTATTAATATTTCATAAACCGTTCTTATAAACGTATACTTACGTAACTATACGTATAAAAAACGTTTATGGAACTACAAAGAACTCACCCCGTATGCTTGAATTGCCAAAAAAAACTTACAGGAAGACGTGATAAGAAATTTTGTGATAATCAATGTAAGGCCGAGTATCACAATAGGAATAAAACGATAGGTGAACTCTACATATCAGACACACAAAGTAAAACGCGCCATAATCGCAGAATATTGAGGACACTTAGCCCGGAAGGAAAGTCCACAGTTCGCAAGGAGGTATTGGATCAAATGGGCTATGACTACAGGTATTTCTCTGGAATATTTAAAACGAAGACTAATCTGTATTACCTCGTATATGATTATGCGTTTTCACCCATATTTGAAAAAGGTGTAGAGAAAGCACTCATAGTACAGCGCCAAGATTACATGGATAAGTTGGGCTTTGAATTATGGAGAAAACCCACCAGTGCTTGAGTTGCAAATCAGACCATGAATTAGGTATATAAAATGTCTTTGGTATCTGTTGCCTGGCTGTTTGAAAATTCTGAAATCGAGCCGATGGCGTGTCGATTTGTTCTTGGTGCATTGTGCAATCTTAACAAGATTATGAAGGGTTTTCTTTAAACAAAACCTCCTTTATGTAAATGATCACAAATTTCTTCATTCTGCTCTTCAAACCACTTCATTATACTAATTTGATCCAAAATTGATCAGATGGTAATTTCTACGTTGGATTGGCTCATCATAGGAGCCTTTTTTCTTATTGTATTAGTGATTGGTTGGGTGGCATCTAAGTCAGCTGGTAAAAGCTCGGAGGAGTTTTTCTTGGCTGGGAAATCCATGCCTTGGTGGCTGTTGGGCGTTTCCATGGTAGCTACCACCTTTTCTGCAGATACACCCAACTTAGTAACAGGATTTGTGCGAGAAGGAGGAGTAGCCAAAAACTGGGCGTGGTGGTCTTTCTTAATCACAGGGATGGTTACCGTATTCATCTACGCCAGATTATGGAGAAGATCAGGCGTACTGACTGATCTAGAATTTTATGAGCTGAGATATGGAGGCAAAGCAGCCTCATTTCTTCGAGGGTTCCGAGCGCTTTATTTAGGTATCTTTTTCAATTGCTTGATCATGGGGTCGGTCACGCTGGCAGCCATAAAAATATCCTCTATTCTCTTCGGCATGGAGCCTTTACATACTGTATTGATCACTTCGGTGATCGTGGTGGCATACTCCGCTTTAGGAGGAATCAAGGGAGTGATCTGGACTGATTTCTTTCAGTTTGGCATTGCGATGTTTGGAGCAATCTATGCTGCGTATGTAGCAGTTTCTCAGCCTGAGATTGGAAGTTTTTCAAATCTTCTATCTCACGAAACAGTCTCTGGGAAATTGGATATCCTTCCAGACTTTTCTAATACCTCCGTTTTGGTTTCCATGTTTATCATTCCATTGGCAGTGCAGTGGTGGTCGGTGTGGTATCCTGGTGCAGAGCCAGGTGGTGGAGGCTACATTGCCCAGCGGATGTTGGCAGCCAAAGATGAAAAACATGCAGTAGGAGCCACCCTATTTTTCAACTTTGCGCATTATGCACTTCGTCCATGGCCCTGGATCATTGTGGCGTTAGCGTCTCTCATCTTATTTCCGGATTTAGCTTCTATTAAAGCCGCTTTTCCCAACATCAATGAACAGTACTTGGGAGATGATATTGCCTATCCAGTTATGCTTACACTGTTGTCTCCTGGCTGGTTGGGATTGGTAGCTGCATCTTTGATTGCTGCGTTTATGTCCACAATCAGTACGCATCTCAATTGGGGTTCATCCTATGTAGTCAATGATTTTTACAAGCGATTTGCAAAACCGGATGCTTCTGAAAAGGAGTTAGTAGGAGTAGGGAGAATTACTACGGTGCTGCTGATGGTTATTGCGGGATGGATGGCTCTGACTATTCTGGAGAATGCATCACAAGCATTTAATATTTTACTGCTTTCAGGAGCAGGAACGGGAGCTATCTTTTTGCTGCGCTGGTTTTGGTGGAGGATCAATGCTACAACGGAGATTGTGGCGATGATCGTATCTACTATCAATGCGTTTATATTGGTACTCTGGATACCAGAAGGTGCATTAGCTAATAACTTATTTGATGAGTTTACTTCTAAATTGTTGATCGCTACAGGAATCACTTCTTTGGTTTGGGTGATCACTGCTTTAGCCACTAAGCCAGAATCCGATGAAACACTCCAACGCTATGTTGATCAGATTCAGCCGAATGGAAAAGGATGGATGCGTTTTAATCCGAAACAAACGTCCAATTTGACAGGCTCCATTCTAAATGTATTCGTGGGGAGTATCGGAACGTATGCTGCGCTTTTTGCCATTGGAAATCTCATTTATGGAAATTATGTGCTTTTTCTGATTCTATTGCTTGTTTTTTCTGTCGCGGTGTGGTTCATCATAAAAACATGGAAAAAATGAAATATACCCAATTTAGGGTATTGATTATCACATGATAATGTGAGTACTTTGTTCTCAGATACTCACCGCTCCATTCACCACTAAGAAGAGGCTGACAATTTTGTCAGCCTCTGTTTTTTTGTATCCGCTTCCCTTATATTGCTACTAAACTTTTAAATCTATGAACAACTACACACAAGGGATGCTAAGCCCTGAAGCGCTAAAAGGGAAAACCATTATTGTAACAGGAGGAGGAACGGGTCTTGGTAAATCAATGGGGACTTACTTTTCTGTCCTTGGTGCCAATTTGGTCATTACCAGTAGAAGAATGGAAGTCTTAGAAGAGACTGCTAAAGAGATCACTGAAAAAACAGGATGCCCTGTTCATCCCGTAGCGTGTGACGTGCGAGAATATGAGCAGGTAGAAAATGTCATCAAAGAAGCAAAAGAGAAGTTTGGGAGTGTGGATGTGTTGCTGAATAATGCCGCAGGTAATTTTATCAGTCCAACAGAACGGTTATCTCATAGGGCTTTCGATACGGTAGTTGATATTGTGCTAAAAGGGAGTTACAATTTCACACTGGCGATGGGTAAGGACTGGATTGAAAGCAAACGAAAAGGAACCATCCTAAACATTGTGACAACTTATGCTTGGACGGGATCAGGATATGTTGTCCCATCAGCATGCGCGAAAAGTGGTGTGTTAGCGATGACTAGGTCTCTAGCAGTAGAGTGGGCCAAGTATGGGATTCGAAGTAATGCTATTGCACCAGGACCATTCCCTACAGAAGGAGCATGGGATAGATTGCTTCCCGGAAATTTGAAAAAGAAATATGATCCAGCGACCAAAGTGCCTTTGAAAAGGGTAGGAGATCATCAAGAACTAGCTAACCTAGCTGCTTATTTAGTATCAGACTTTTCTGCCTACATCAACGGGGAAGTGATTACCATAGACGGAGGAGAATGGTTGATGGGAGCTGGTGAGTTCAACGGATTGGAGGCCATTCCAGAAGAGCTATGGGATGCGATGGAAATGAGCAGAAAGAAGGATAGTTCTAAGCTCAAAATGATGTGGGCTTATTTTAAAGGGATGAGGAAATTGAAGATTTAACAGGGCAATAGTGAAAAGATCTAATCTTCTACTCATCACCCTGGTAGCCTCTCTTGGAGGGATGCTTTTTGGGTATGATACTGGTGTAATAAACGGCACACAATTTTACTTCAGCAAGTTCTTCGACTTAGATGCCGTCATGAAGGGATGGGTGGTAGGAAGTGCGTTAGTTGGGTGTTTTGTTGGGGCTATAGCATCAGGCCCTCTTAGTAAACATTTTGGAAGAAGAAATTCATTGATCATTTCAGCCATTCTGTTTACTC
>CAYGTD010000263.1:0-5443 GCA_964352725.1 uncultured Roseivirgaceae bacterium | reverse complement strand
TCATCAAAGTATTCAGAACACTTTTCACAGAGGAAGACGATTGTGATTTGGTGCTAGTAGATCCTGAAAATCCTCTTGAAAGTTCTATTGATATTATTGCTAAACCGAAAGGGAAAAGACCACTGACAATTAATCAATTATCAGGTGGAGAGAAGACCTTAACGGCTACTTCACTCCTATTTTCTATCTATCTTTTAAAACCTGCACCATTTTGTATTTTCGACGAGGTAGATGCCCCTTTAGATGATGCCAACATTGATAAATTCAATGAAATAATCAGGAAGTTTTCCAAAGAATCTCAGTTCATTATTGTGACTCACAATAAACGAACTATGTCTAGCACCGATGTGATTTACGGAGTAACCATGCAAGAACAAGGCGTATCTAAAGTAATTCCAGTAGATCTTAGAGAGTTGGCATAACAGCCAAATATAATGATGATCAGATATCATCAATTTACTACCTTTACAATTTCAATTAGCTTTTTTTCAAGTTGTCAATGAAATTTTTCCTCCGGATACTTTTCCCTTTATTTATTTTCTCAAGTTGTTCTCCTAACAAAGAGAGTAATGATTCCAATGCTCCCACCGAAGATTCTACATCTAAAAAAACAGTTGAGAAAAAGTCTTTCAATTATAAGCCTGAAAAACCCAAGAATGGAGAGCTATTTGCGACAATTGAAATTGGGTCGTCAGGGCTTAACTATTTTATTGTAAATATGGATGACCAAGATAGATGGTCACTTATTCAATCTGGTTTTGGAGAAAGCTCCCTTATCGATGAAGAATCAAATGTAGATGCAATTTTTATTAAAATTGAATCGTACAAAAGGGAAATAATAAGAGCTGGTGTAGCTAAAAACAACATCTATGTTATAGCAAGCTCCAGTGCAATTGAGCTAGGTAAAATACAAGAAATTAAGTCAAGATTAGGTATCTCAGGAATCAAGCTAAGAAGTGTTAATGCTGCTCAGGAAGGACTTTACAATTTATTTTCGACAGTTCCGCAAGAATTCATTGCAGAATCTTTCCTTGTTGATATAGGGTCTGGAAATACTAAAATCACTTGGATTTCAAATTCCGATACGACAACTTTAGAAACATTTGGGTCTAAATATTATTTGGATGGAACTCCAGACACTACCGCATTCAGAACAGTAAGAGATTTATTACTAAAGATACCAGAGAAGAATAGAAATTTATGCTTCATGCTTGGAGGTATTCCATATGAGTTTGCAGCGGCGACCAACAAGAGAGATGGACGATACACTCTTTTAGACTTACCGGGTAAATATTCACCTTCAACGCAGAAAGGAAAATCAGGAAAAATAATTTACAACGCGATTTACCTAGACCCTACCTTTTCTTACATTTTTGATTGGGATGCCAATTTTTCTATAGGCTATTTGATTAGTTTAAAGTCTCGATAGAAAACTCAATGCGCTAGTCCAAAGAAACTTGTCTTTTCGCTATTGATCAAAGTATATACTTTAAAGACTTGCACCTAAATGTGTTCATCAAATAAAGCGATAATACACTTTCATCATTTCCATCGAAATATCTTGAGCAAAAAAAGGATTGTCATTATGACAATCCTTTTTTTTGAATATGTGATTTCGCTAATTACATTGAACTTTTCATTCGATCAAACGCATCTTTTGAAATCAATTTCCTATCCACTGAATTCAAACTATCCTCTGCTAGATCTACTAGTATCTGTCTCAAATCCTGAGAGAACTTAGTTCTACTTGATTGATTATTCAGTTTTTTCATAGCCACTTAATTTATTAAAGCAAGTTCTTCATCTAGTTTACGAAAGTCAATACCATAAATGTGGTAATTTTCAATCGATTAAGATTGGTTGATATGAATAATAAGCTGATTTGGCTTAACAGATATTAAGAATACAAAAAGTTCATAGTATCTCAAAATCTTAGACTCCCTGAAATAAAAATAGGCGATACAGATATATTCTGCATCGCCTATTCTAATTGATTAGTTAATTTGAAAGTTAGCCTCTTCCAAGAGAATAGAGCATTCTTCCATGAGAAACTAAAGCTGACATAAATGTTGGATAAGCAGTATAAGGTACATTATACTCCTCAGCTGTCTTCTTCACTATTTTAGATATTTTACGGTAATGTACATGACAAATATTCGGGAATAAATGATGTTCAATCTGATAGTTCAACCCACCTACATACCACGAAAGCACCTTATTCTTTTGTGCAAAGTTACAAGTAGTTTTCAGTTGATGCACTGCCCAATTCTCCTCAATTGTATCAGAAAGACTAGAATCTTCAAAAGAATTTCCCTCAATTACATGTGCTGGTTGAAAAATAATTGCTAGAATAAAACCAGCCACATAATGCATCACCATGAATCCTAGAACAATATGAAACCATGCGAATGGAGCGAAGATAATTGGAATCGCTAGAATGTAAGAATAGTAAATCACTTTAGTTAAAACCAACATAATCCATGATCTAGTCACACTTTTTGCTTGTTTTTTCAATAACCCATCTTTTGTATACTCAGCTAATTGCGTCCAATCCTTGACGATAATCCAACTCATAGTCATCAATCCGTACAAGAACCACGCGTAGATATACTGCCATTTATGATGTGGCTTTTTCTCAGAATGAGGATCAAACCTTAGCAGCCCTCCTCTTGGTGAAATGTCTTCATCCATTCCTGACACATTGGTATAGGTATGGTGTTTTACATTATGTTGAATTTTCCAGTTAGTTGCGTTAGCACCTACTAGATTTAAGGAGTAACCAACCAGATTATTTACCCACTTCTTACGTGAATAAGCACCATGATTTGCATCATGCATCACAGATAATCCAATACCTGCTTTTCCCAATCCCATTAGTGCTGCCATCAAATAGAAGGCCCAAACACTTTCCACTATTCCAAGCACAAACATGAAGTATGGAATCAAATAAAGGCAAAACATAAAAATGGTTTTAATGACCATTTCTGAGTTGGCATAACGCCCGCCTTTTTTAGTTTTGAAATATTGATTGACTCGCTGATTAAGTGTTTTGTTAAATTCTTCGTGAAGATTGTTCTTAAACCGAACAACCTTTCTAGTCATTGTAACTACAGCCATGTTGAAAATTTTAAATTAAGCGTGTGTAAAGATAAGAAAGAAACACCGTACACTTAAAATTGTTGTGTCAAAAATTCTATTTATCGATCAAGCCATTGTTTAAAATCATTAACTCGCTCTCGAGCTACTATGACTTGTTCTTCGTCATAGTGATCAATTACAACTTCCAATCTCGAGTTAGTAAAAGCAATGATGTCCTTGATGTAATGTAGGCTGATCATATATTTTCGCGATATTCGAAAAAAATCAGCATCACTCATCATCTCCTCTACCCTATCTAAACTATAATCAATTAAAAATTTCTTTCCTTCATTTGATAAAAGATACGTTCCCTTATCCTGACTGTAAATCAACTGAATATTTTTGGACTCTACGGTTTTAAGGTGCTCCCCTATTTTTACCACAAATCGCTCTTTTCCGCTAGGTTGCAGTGTTTTAATAAGATCTGTAATCTCTAAGCTCACGGGAGCATTAGTCTTCTTTTTATCAAAATTGCTCTCAAACTTTTCGATTGCTCCTTTTAACTCTTTAGGATCAAGAGGTTTGAGCAAATAATCTATGCTATTCGTTTTAAAAGCTTTAACTGCATACTCATCATATGCAGTAGTAAATATGATTGGCGCTTTGATACTAATCTGATCAAAAATATCGAATGAATTTCCATCCGCCAGTTGAATATCCATAAACAACAAATCAAACTGCAGTACAGGTAAAGAAATAGTTGCTCCTTCTATCGAATCAAACTTTGCTACAAATTCATAATCAGGCCTAATTTCTTCAATCAAATCACGCAACCTCTTTACAGCGAGTTGCTCATCTTCTATTATTATATATTTCATTTGTCAAGTTGTAATACAGGCAGTTTTACAATGAATTTTTTACCATCGTTTTCTATCTCTAATTTCTTAGAGGAAAGATATTCATATCTGGCTTGCAAATTCGCTAAGCCTATGCCAGTTGAATCTTTATCTAATTTCTCCTTAATTGTATTAGAAACAGTACAATATTCACCGCCAATGTCAATTGAAATAGAAAGTGGGTTTTTCTCACTCACTACGTTATGCTTAATGGCATTTTCAACCAGTAACTGTAGCGCTAATGGAGGAAGATAGCCTCCAATATTATTCTTTTTGATAATGATACTAAGATTATCTCCAAATCGTATTTGTTGAAGGAATATAAAATTCTCCATAAAATCAAGTTCATCTTCCACCTTGACTAACTCGTCATCCTTGTTGTCTAATACATACCTATAAACTTGAGATAGCTTACGAATGAAACTAACTGCTTTAGCCTGATCCTCATACACCAGTGAGCTAAGCGCGTTTAGTGAATTGAAAAGAAAATGTGGGTTTACTTGATTCTTAAGACTTTGAAATTGTGTGAAAACTTGCTCAGTTTTCAGCTTTTCCATGTCGATTGACATTTGTCTCCAGGAAAGTAGAAAACCTCTACCATGCATGAAAATATTAATGAGAAGTGTAATCCCAATAACATTCAGTATTGGAGCGCCTGAGCTTTTAATAGCTTCCGAGAATGTTAACTTAAAAAGAAATAAATCAAGAATTATATCAATAGCCCAAATTGCCAGGAATACGTAAACTACAACACAAACTACACTTAATATAAAACGCTTGACAATTCCATTAAGCCAAGGCATAACTTTATCTAACCAATCCACTAAAAATTCACTTCCTCTCCACATAGTTACCCATACAAGTCCACTATATAAAAATCGATAAAAGAAAATTTGTGAGAGAAAATAAGGTTCCTCAAAGCATTTTGCGCAAGACAAAACCATTTCAAGTAACCCTCCGACAAAGAATAATAGTACCGTACCAATAATTTTCTTATTGCGCATTTTCATAATGTAATACTTATGGTTTTGGTACTATCTAATAAATCAAACCTACAATCTTCAAATTTTGGAGGACCAAACATTCCTTTTGCATTATTTGAGAAAGCATATGGTTCACTAGGTATCCCCATAAAATTTGAGTCAAGCTCTTCGTTATCATTTTTGTCATGAAAAATAGAAACCGCGTATGCGCCTGCATGAATGCCTTTAAACGTAAATATCAAGGAGTCAGCATCAGCCCGTTTCTTCCCTCCGCCAAGTTCTTTACCTAAAAAATTATCTTCACTATCAAACAGGGCGATCATTACATGTCCTTTATGACTTTTTATGCCCTTTACTTTCACTACTAACTCATAAGGTCCATCCTGAGCCTTTGATGCATATGTGAATACTACCAGTAATACAATCAATAATTTTTTCATATTTTTTTTTGATTCAAATGTGAACCAACAAATACAGTGCAGAGAA
>CAYGTD010000262.1:0-5476 GCA_964352725.1 uncultured Roseivirgaceae bacterium | reverse complement strand
GACGAATGCAATTCTGTTTCTATGCTTCGGATCCATATTGGCATGAATCTTAAATATGAAGCCTGAGAATTGTTTTTCGTTAGGAACAATTTCTCTTTCGTCAGTTTCTCTTGGCTTTGGAGGAGGAGCTATTTGAGTGAAGCAATCTAGCAACTCACGAACTCCGAAACTACTTACTGCACTTCCAAAGAATACAGGGGCAACTTCTCCGCTTAAATAGGTTTCTGAGTTGAATGGATCATAAACCCCGTTCACTAATTCTATCTCTTCACGAAGTTCTCTTACAGCAGACTCAGGTAATAACTTATCCAAGTTCGGATCATTCACTCCTTTGATCTCTACGACATCCGTTACTTTTTTTTGTTTACTTGGCTCATAGAGGTTAAGATTATTCTCATAGATATTATAAACACCTCGAAGTGATTTCCCCATACCTATAGGCCAACTCATAGGGCAAACCTTGAGTCCTAATTTCTCTTCAATTTCATCTAATAGAGTAAAGGCATCTTGCCCTTCTCTATCTAGCTTGTTGATGAAGCAGATAACAGGCGTTTTCCTCATTCTACAGACTTCCATGAGTTTTTCTGTCTGTTCCTCTACACCTTTCACACAGTCAATGACCATTATTACACTATCCACTGCTGTAAGTGTTCGATAGGTATCCTCTGCAAAATCCTTGTGACCAGGAGTGTCTAGGATATTTATTTTTAGGTCTTTATACTCAAAACCCATAACAGATGTAGCAACTGATATTCCTCTTTGCTTCTCAATATCCATCCAATCGGAACGAGTACCAATGTCTATCTTATTTGACTTTACGGCTCCAGCTGTCTGAATCGCCCCTCCAAAAAGAAGTAGTTTCTCTGTTAGCGTTGTTTTACCTGCATCAGGGTGAGCAATGATGCCAAAAGTTCTGCGTCTACCTATTTCCTGCTCCAGTGTCATATCTTACCAATTGAGCCGCAAAAGTAGACAATCATCAGAGCAACTCCTTGATTTTAAGTGAGCTGTGTTCACCGAATTTATTATATCTTAATTCATCAAAATCTTATTCACTTGATAAATTGACTTTCAATTTGAATAGTTTCACTCTCAACTAAGAATTACATGGAATCAATCAAGCAACGAAACGCTCTCTATCGAAATGATCTTTTTAGACATTTGGACGGTATTGCGATAGCACCGACAGCCTATGAATTACATAAGAAAGGAGTGCTCAATTATTTGCTCGACAAAAAACCGGTTGATCTAATTACCATTTCAAATGAGTTTAAAGCAAACGAAGGATACTTGAATGTGGCGCTAAGATTGCTCGCCTCTCAAGGGTGGCTAGACTACTCGGTAAATAATGAAACTGGAACGATTTCATTAGCAACGAATGAGCAAAGCACAATGGCTTTTTCTTACATTCATCATTATAAAGAGGTGGTAGAGTTGATGAAGTTGTCTGGTCAATATCATGACCGGAAGTTTGAAAATGAGCCGTTTCTTGCTTGGAATTCCATTGCCATAAAGTACCAAAAAGGTTATCTGAAGTTAGTAGATGCGCCAAAGGAGCGTGCAATTCAAGAACAGATATTGAAGCATGTTGAAGGTGTCTTGGTTGGTCCTAGTACTGTTCAGCTAGGAATGGGTGGCATGTTTCATAAGTACTTTATGGAGACTTCCTTTTCTGCATCAGAGTATCATGAAGAACCTGAGAGCTTCGAGCAAATCTTGGATTTTTTCACCCACTTGCAATGGTTTGAAAAGAAAAATGGGAACTATAAGTTCACAGAAAAGGGACTCTTTTTCGCAAAGCGTTCTTCCGCCTATGGAGTAACAGTTTCCTACATCCCAACCTTCAGAAAGTTGGATGAGCTAATTTTTGGAAACCCCAAAGTATTGAAAGTAGGACAAGGAGAAAAGGAAATAGGAGTGGATCGAGAAATGAATGTCTGGGGCAGTGGAGGTGCTCATGTTGCCTATTTTCAAAAAGTAGATGAAATTATTGTTGATTTGTTCAATAAGCCTATTGAGGAGCAGCCAAAAGGAATATTGGATATGGGCTGTGGAAATGGCGCTTTTCTGATTCACATATTTGAGGTGGTGTTTAATAAAACCAAAAGAGGCAAGATGCTGGAAGAGTATCCTTTGTTTCTTGTTGGTGCAGATTACAATGAAGCAGCACTAAAAGTGACTAGAGCCAACTTGATCAATGCGGATGTATGGGCAAAGGTGATTTGGGGAGATATTGGTGATCCAAAGAGGTTAGAAAAAGACTTGAAACAAGGTTATGATATTCAACTAGACGATTTGCTCAATGTGAGGACTTTTTTGGATCATAATAGAGTCTGGGAGGATGTAAATGAAAACATAGATAATACAAGTATCTCAACTGGAGCATTTTCCTCAGCTGGTAGGCTTTTAAAAAATAACATTGTAGAGAGCAACTTGAAAAATCACTTACAGAAATGGAAGCCATTCATTGAGAAATTCGGATTGATTATGATCGAATTACATGGACTTGATTCAGCATTGACAGCCAAGAATATTGGCAAGACAGCATCCACTGCTTATGAAGCCACTCATGGGTTTTCGGATCAATACATTTTGGAAATAGATAGCTTTGATAAAGTAGTTGCGGAAACGGGATTGATTAATGATCCTCAGCACAGAACCAAATTCCCCAACTCTGAACTGGCTACTGTGAGTATTAATTACATCAGAGGCTGATATCAACTGCGTTTAATAATGAATTCGCAAAATGTCAAATAGTAGAGTTCTCAGCATTAGAATCCCGAATGTGACAATAAAAACCCACAAACCTTTTTTCCTCAAAAGAGGGTTTTTGGTGTAAAAACCTTTAATCACTAAAAAGAGACTAATCCCTAATCCGATCGTTCCGAAAATAAATATGATGAGATGTGACATGATTATAGAAAGATACGGGGAATTGAATGATTCAACAATTCAAAAAATAAATACATTCGTATAATGAAAAAGCCATTTCGATACGCCCTTTATGTTTTAATTGGATTTATAATCTATCAGGTGATTGATTCTGGAGAAACTTCTTTGACTCACGATGACGCTAAGAAAACCTTGATCATAGGAATGGCTGTTGTCTTTGTTCTTCTTCTAATTGTAAGAACTATGAAGAAACGCTATGATGATAAAGGAGGTGATTCTTGAGAGTTGAATAAAATCTGTTCGATGACTTTAGTCGAATATTCACTTACCTTCGCTGGCAGTTAGAATTATACTTACCAGCTCCATGAATCAGCAACAAATTAATAACGAGATACAGAAGAAACTTGCCAACTGGAAAAGTATGATTCGAGAATATCAGGTTTCTGATAATAAGAAAGCTTTGTTTCAGCTTTTTACGACCATTCTCCCTTTTATTGGTATTTGGATAGCTATCTATTTCGTTGTTCAGCACTCTGTACTTTGGAGTATTCCATTGTTTTTTATCAATGCCTTGTTTTTGTTTAGAATTTTTGTGATCCAGCATGATTGTGGTCATTACTCTTTTTTCAATTCCAAAAAATGGAACAAGTTTGTAGGATATCTGTGTAGTGTTTTTAGTTTTATTCCATTTGATTATTGGTCTCGAATTCACAGCTTTCATCATGGTCACACAGGCCAACTAGAAGTGCGAGAGATTGGAGATATACCAACCATTACAGTCAAAGAATATGAGGAAAGAAGCTGGTTTGGTAAGTTCAAATACAGAGTATTTAGATTTCCAATAGTCACTTTTGTCATTTCTCCCATTTACTATTTCATCGTTTCTTGTCGTGTGCCCACAATCACTTTTGGTAAACTTGGGAAGTATTTGAAAATTATTCTGAAAGACAATTTTTGGATTGCCCTTACTTATGGTGTTGTTGGTATGCTAGTAGGATGGCCAATGTTTTTTCTGATTCAATTCATTCTCATATTTATGTTTGGTGTGGCTGCTTTCTGGTTTTTCTTCGTTCAGCATCAGCATGAATTTTCATATAAAGAATGGAAAGAAAATTGGGACTATCTACTCTCTGCTATCCGAGGAAGTACCTATTATAAGCTTCCTAAAATTTTTCAGTGGTTTACCGGAAACATTGGATTTCATCACATACATCATCTGAGTAGCCATATTCCAAACTATAATTTACCGAAGTGCTTCAAAGAGCAGCCTGACCTTAGCAAGTATGTTTCGGTTGTGAAATTCTGGCCCAGTCTGAAAATGATGCACTATAAGCTTTGGGACGAAGAGCGACAAAAGATGATTCGATTCTCAGAATACTATAAACTAAGAGCCATCGCTCAGCGGTCAGCTTTGTAATAATATCCAGAATAAGGTATTGAAATATGGAAAACTCCTACACTGAAAAAGTTGTATGCTTAGCTATGATGATTGCATTTTATAAATGGGATTGATTTTGAGAGAAAGAGATAAAGTAGGTATAATCATTGCCTTTTTTTTGATTGCATCAAATAAACTTTACAAAACTCACTATATCAGTAGCGAATTCGTTGAGTTGGGATTTTCAATACTCATCGTATACATCAATCAGATTTCATCACTTCGCTTTAATTCCATTAAGGCACGAGTATTGATTTTAATCTTATTTCTTTCTTTTCAATTTGGCTCTCTATTTTTCTTAGAAATGTCATTTAATTTGAGATTGATCTCTTTCGCTGCAATATTCTTGATTAATGGCTTATTACTAACGAGAAAGAAAAGTGGGAGCTGAAAAAATGAAGTTCTCCTCTAAATGCAACAAATATTTTTCTCTTCTTAGTCCTCTTGAGATAAGAATTTTATGTCAGATCTTTTATTTCGAACCCACATTTTGTCAAAAAAATAAGGAAGCTAGAGGTTAGTCATGTCAATCTGTCACAAAATTTCCTTTGGCACATCCATTGATAAAGGAAGGGCAAGACATTGAAAATAAATACAATTAGATAAATAGAAATGGGAAAAATCATTGGTATCGACTTAGGAACTACCAACTCTTGCGTTTCAGTAATGGAGGGGAATGAGCCGGTAGTGATCCAGAATAGTGAAGGACACAGAACCACTCCTTCGATTGTGGCATTTTTGGACGGTGGAAAGGGAGAGCGAAAAGTAGGAGATCCTGCTAAGCGTCAGGCCATCACCAACCCTCAAAACACGATCAGCTCTGTGAAGCGATTCATGGGTAAAAAATTCTCTGAAGTAAAAGCAGAGATGAAAAATATTTCTTACGGTTTAGAGGCTGGTAGCAACGACACTGTAAGAGTAAAAATTGGAGATAGAACCTATACTCCACAAGAATTATCAGCGATGATCCTTCAAAAAATGAAGTCAACTGCGGAAGATTTCTTGGGACAAGAAGTAAAAGAAGCGGTAATTACTGTACCTGCTTACTTCAACGATGCAGAAAGACAAGCGACGAAAGAAGCCGGTCAGATTGCTGGATTGGAAGTAAAAAGAATTATCAACGAGCCAACAGCTGCTGCTTTGGCT
>CAYGTD010000261.1:0-5487 GCA_964352725.1 uncultured Roseivirgaceae bacterium | reverse complement strand
TTTGAGTACACAGGAATTTATCCCAATATATGTAAAGGCTGGTATTTATATCTACAGATTTGAAGATGGATCTGTGAGTATTTCCGGTAGGCTAATTGTTATGTAAGTCTCTTAGTTGGCGCGTCATATTCCTTTCGCTACAAATTCAGCCAAAGCAAGATTAATTTTTAATGGAATCAGTAAATAGTAAAAGACCTCCACAAAACGTAGAGGTCTTTTGCTATTATTACTTATTATGATCAATCCTTCTTACCCATCATTAAGAGCTCGTTGAGATTTATTTCTGTTACGTATTTAGTCACTCCATCTTTTTCATAGGACCGATTAATGAGTTTGCCTTCTAGTGCAATTTCACTTCCTTTCTTAAGATAGTTTTCTACCACATCTACTTTCTTGCCCCACACCACAATGTTGTGCCATTGAGTGTCTTCTACTTTCTCGCCTTTGTTGTTTGTGTACTTTTCATTAGTTGCTAAAGAAAATGTGGCCATTTTTTTTCCACTGTCGAAAGTTCTTACTTCTGGTTCGTTTCCTAATCTACCAATTAGTTGTACGCTGTTTTTTAGACTTGTCATAATAATAAAATTTAGTTTGTTAAATGTTTCATCGTATGGTAGATGAATTGTCGTTTGACAGTTGCAAAGCTTGGGTAAGTGACAAATCCGATTCGGTTTTTAAACATTTGTAGTCATTTATTATCCGTTTGTAGTCGTTTAAAATTGGATTTATTACTGATAATCAATACTTTAGAAAAATGAAAACTAGAGAATGTCCCGAATGCGGAAAACCGGTTCATGGTCGGGTAGATAAGAAATTCTGCACAGATGCATGTCGAAATGCCTTCAACAATAAGGTGAATTCATCTTCCTCTAACTACATGAGAAATGTGAATAATACCCTTGCTAAGAATCGAAGAATCCTCTTAGCATTAAACCCAGATGGCAAGAAAAAAACGCACAAGGACAAGCTGTTGAAAAAAGGATTTGACTTTGATTTCTACACCAATAGCTATACTACTAAAGCTGGAGATGTGTATCGATTTTGCTACGAGCAGGGTTATCTTCTTTTGGACGAGGGATTTGTTTTGCTGGTAGAAAGAAAGGATGATTAAGGTTATCAATTGTAAGATTGCTATTTAGATTCATTATAAATCAGTGATGCCGTGAACAAACATCATTTGCTTTTATTTTAATGTATGTACATTTATTGTCTAAACATAAAATAATTATAGAATGGCAACTCCAACAATAGCAGGAAAACAACCAATCCCGGTAGAACTAGAAGCAGGTAAAACCTACGCATGGTGTTCATGTGGTAACTCATCTAATCAGCCATTCTGTGATGGATCGCATAAGGGATCAGAATTTGAGCCTAAGGTTTTTAAGGCTGAAGAGTCTAAAACGGCTTATATGTGTGCATGCAAGCATACAAGCAATCCAGGAATGTGTGATGGATCACATAAACAACTATAGTTAAAGTGTCATTTACCAGCTAGCATGATTAATATTAGCTGTAATAATGGTTACTGAATCAACCATAACTTGAAAAGGAGTGCAATAGCATTCCTTTTCGCATTTATACCCATCACAGACTATTTCTTTACCATCTCTAATAAAAAGACTATATGCTCCGCTTGGGAGATTTAGCTTGAACTCTCCTTTTTCATTAGTTAGCAGAGAGTCTACAAGTGATTGAATTTCAAAGTTCTTATTAGGTTTTGTAATCAATATAGTGGTTGAGATTGGACGAGGTTTGCAGGGGGCAACTCCCGGACTTGGCATACAGTTTCCTTCATATATCCCAATAGTTCCTTTTAGTATTCCAAGATTGGAGTATTGACTTTTGTTTGCACAAGAAGAGAGGAATAATACAATAATAAATGTCGCTACAATGATTCTATTGTACATAAAGTATTAATGGGTTAAATCCACTTTAAAAGTTGAAATTGATGTTTTCCATCTTCTCAAATGTAAAATTAATCTGAAGCGCACACAAAATATATCTTTAAATAATCATATATTTTCTTTCCTAAGTAATACTTCACGAAGTAAATTCTATTTTTTTTAAAAAAACAGTATAATATTTTGATAAAGTAAATTTATAGTATTTATTATATTGATTATGTATTCAGATGTGAAATGATTTTGGAATTACGAAACCAATCTCCTTATATTCGTCTGATTTTTAACTAACCTAACTAACGTATTATGAGAAGAAACCCATGGCAAATGGGGGCAATGTTGCTTGCCTTCATTTTTGCTACCAACACCTTTGCGCAAACGATTTCGGAGCGTGAAAAAATAAGCAGCACTTACAACCTTTCTAAACTACAACAACTCAAAACTAATTTTCAAGTCCAATCAGAAAGTCGTAAACAGCAGGCTATCCAAATGGCTGCTGTAAATGGCTGGGAAATTGAAAAACTAAACTCTGATGGATCTTTTGATGAGTTGATAGCAGTTTCATCTGATGGCCAACCCATTTATTATACAATCTACAACGTGGATGCCGCTAAATCCACAAGAGCTAACCACCTAAATATAGGTGGTTCTCTTGGTCTAAGTCTTGACGGACAAAACATGACGGCACATGTTTGGGATGGGGGTGCTACTCGAGTAACTCACCAAGAATTTGATGGGCCTGGAGGAAATAATCGTGTGACCATTAATGATGGAGCGACTACACTCAATGGAAATAGTTTTCATGCTCAGCATGTAACTGGAACTATTGTTGCATCCGGCGTACAGGCTGCTGCAAAAGGTATGGCTCCAAGAGCGCAAGCTTTAACGCATGATTGGAACAACGACCTTGCTGAAGCTACTACTGAAGCTGCTAATGGTATGTTGGTATCCAATCATTCTTATGGATACAGGGCTAGCTTAGTACCAGATTGGTATTTTGGAGCTTATCTAGCCGAGTCTAGAGACTGGGATAATCTACTTTATAACTCACCATACTATTTGATGGTAGTGGCAGCTGGAAATGATGGAAATGACAACTCTTCTAATGGAGCCCCACTTAATGGATCATCTGCCTATGATAAATTGACAGGTCATTCTACAGCAAAAAATAACATGGTTGTAGCAAATGGTCAGGATGCTAATGTTGCTACAGATGGAACATTAAATTCTGTTGTAATCAATAGCAGCAGTAGCGAAGGTCCTACTGATGATTTAAGAATCAAGCCAGACATTACTGGAAATGGAACTGGAGTTTATTCTACTTACGATAATGCAGACAATGCTTATAATTCTATTTCTGGAACATCAATGGCTTCACCAAATGTAGCTGGAACACTTCTATTGTTACAGCAGCATTATAACAATGTGAATGGAAACTACATGAGATCTTCTACGCTAAAAGGATTAGCATTACATACCGCGGATGACGCAGGTACTTCTGGTCCAGACGTGATCTTTGGGTGGGGATTGATGAATGCTAAGAGAGCTGCGGAAGCAATTAGCAATAATGGGAATGGAGCTGTCATAGATGAATTAACACTTAGTCCAGGACAATCTTATACGACAACTGTAAATGCGGATGGAATCAATCCATTGATGGCATCTATCTCTTGGACAGATCCAGCAGGAACTGCAAACAATGGAACAACAAACCTTACAACTCCTGTTCTAGTAAATGACCTTGATATAAGAGTGTCTAATGGGACTACTTACTCACCTTACAGATTGACTAGTATCACTTCAAATAATAAAGGAGATAACAGTGTTGATCCGTATGAAAGAGTGGATATTTCTGGAGCCTCTGGATCTTATACAATCACAGTAACGCATAAAGGATCTCTTTCTGGCGGAAGCCAAAACTTTTCTTTAGTGGTGACTGGCGTGACTGGAACTCCACCGGTATGTAATGCAACGACTCCTTCTGGAGTAAATGCTTCATCAGTAGGTACTACAAGCGCTACAATTGGTTGGAGTGCTGTTTCGGGCACAACGTATGATATGAGATACAGACCAATTGGTGGATCTTGGACTACTGTAGGTGTTGGTAGTACTAGTACTACTCTTTCTGGACTTTCAAGCGGAACCTCCTACGAGGCACAAGTAAGAAGTGTATGCCCAGATAATTCAACATCTGCTTATAGTAGTTCAGTAAACTTCACAACTGTAACAGTAAGTCTTTCTTGTTCTACAACTATCAGTTCATTTCCTTACTCAGAAGGATTCGAAGCAAATGATGGATGGACACAGCTTGGTGGTGATGACGGAAACTGGGTGAGAGATGCAAATGGAACTCCTTCTTCTGGAACGGGCCCAAGTGCTGCTGTTCAGGGATCATTCTATATGTTCTTAGAGGCCTCTACAAATAGCAGTGCAGGTCAAATTGGGAGCAATGCGACAGCTATTTTGGAAAGTGCATGTTTAGATCTGTCATCAGCTGCTGGAGCTACATTCTCTTTCCAACATCACATGTATGGAACGAATGTAGGATCAATCACGATCCAAGCATCTAATGATGGTGCTACCTGGTCAACTTTATATAATCTTTCAGGAAATCAAGGAAATCAGTGGAATGCTGTTGATGTTGATTTGGCTTCTTATGTAGGCGGAGATGTAAAGTTGAGAATAGTTGGAACTACAGGAAACGGATGGTCAAGTGATATTGCTGTCGATGATCTTTCAGTAACAACTACTGGAGGTGCTGATACGCAAGCACCAACTGCACCATCAGGTTTAGCTGCTTCTAATGTTGCAGAAACTACACTAACACTAAACTGGAATGCTTCTTCCGACAATGTAGGAGTAACTGGATATGATGTATACCAAGGAGCGTCTAATCTTGGTACTGTTACAGGAACATCTGCAAACATTACTGGTCTTACTGCTAGTACTGCATACTCTTTCTCTGTAAGAGCAAAAGATGCTGCTGGGAATGAGTCTGCTGCAAGTGCTACATTAAATGTAACAACAGCTTCTCCTCCGACTGGTGGATGTACTGCGTCTGAGTCTCTTCCTTATTCTGAGGGATTTGAATCTAATGACGGTTGGACACAAGTAACTGGGGACGATGGAAACTGGGTGAGAGACGCAAATGGAACTCCATCTGCTAACACTGGACCAAGCGCTGCTGTTCAAGGTTCTTTCTACATGTTCTTGGAAGCTTCTACAAATAGTAGTGCAGGACAAATAGGAAGTAATGCAACTGCTATTCTTGAAAGTGGATGTTTCGACCTTTCTGGTGAAACAGCAGCAACTTTCGGATTCCAATACCATATGTATGGAAGCAATGTTGGTTCTATCACGGTACAAGGGTCTGACGATGATGGTGCTTCTTGGGCAAATCTTTGGACGCTCTCTGGTAATCAAGGAAACGCCTGGAATGCCGAGTCAGTTGATCTTGCTCCTTACCTAGGAGGAACGGTTAAACTTAGAATAGTTGGAACAACAGGAAATGGATGGTCAAGTGATATAGCAATTGATGATCTTTCAGTAACTGCTGGAGGCGGTGGTGGAGGAACTACTACGGTTT
>CAYGTD010000260.1:0-5502 GCA_964352725.1 uncultured Roseivirgaceae bacterium | reverse complement strand
TCCATAGGATGTTACATTTAAATATTAAATTCTTGTATAAATCACATGTTATTGCGGAAATGTGGGAACTGACTAAAAGGAAATAATCATCAAAGGGAAGCAACTATACGAGGCTTACACTTTTTATTTTCAATAAGTTTGAAGCTCTGCTAAGAGCATATCGAACTCTGCTTTCGACTTCTTCAATTTCGCGGAAAGTCTATCTAGCATATTTTCTTTTTCGCCCTCGTTAAACTCAAAGTCTTCATCGCAGAGAATAGCGAATCTTCTTTTAAGCATTAATTTCTGTTCACGCCAACTTCTTGTAATTTCCATTTCGTTATTGCCAAATAATATTTAGCAAATGTATAACACTTCTATCTGGCTATTGATTCAAGTCAAATAAATATGTATTGTTTCTGCAGGCTTAAGTTCCACCCTCATTTTCCCAAACTTCCCCTTTCTTATTTTTCGTTTGCAGAGCTGAATCCTCCACCAACTCTCTCTCGAAGTATACTAATTCCTTTTTCTTTGTGTTTTCCTTCACTTTGCAATAATATACTTGATCTATGTAGCGTCGGATTGTCAGCTTTAAAGTAGGATTTATTTTAGCATAAACGACATCACCAGGGTTGTATTTATTCTGAACAAATTTTCTACTCATGACATTGTTTTTTTACTAGATGTGAATTTAAAATAATTGCTAAACATTAATATCTCCATAGCCACTCTTGATGATCGTGGAGATCATCTTGAATCGCTCATTGCCTTTAATGATATTTCTGGTATGAGCAGAGATAATAATAGAATGTCCTGTATCTAAAAAATGTGACTGGTCATCAATAACAATCTCAGCTTTTCCTTCTATTACCTGAACAAAAGTGTTAAAAGGAGATATTTTCTCTGTCAATGCTTCCCCAGAATCAAAAGATGCTACAATCACATTTCCGGTTCTTTCTTTAATGATGGTTTTGATTACCACTGAATTGGAGACATAGTCAATAAGTTCTGCGAGAATAAAGACTTTACCTTTTTCTTGTTCGACATTTTTCATTTTATCATCCTTCAAATTTCCTACTCTCCATTCCTTTTCTCTTCTCTCTTCGCCGCTTTAGCTGCTCTTTTTTCTTTCAGGTTTTTCGCAGGTGCTTTTTTACCTGAATTAGCCATTCCTTCTTTCTCTTTCGACATGATTTTTGAATTTGTTTTTACGAAAATATTTTAGATAATTCTAAAGGTGATGGGAATGCTATATTTCACATTAACAGATTTGTCGTTTTGGCTCCCAGGAGTCCATTTTGGCATAGAAGAGACAAGTCTGACAGCCTCGCTTTTGAACGCTGCGTCGGCATTTGAACTAGTAGCATTCGTCACTTCTACATCTCTAATAGCACCATCCATACCCACAATAAAATCTACAAATACGGTTGCTTCCAATTCGTCTTTTTCTGCTTGTTCGGGATAGACAATGTTCTGTCTTAGGTACTTCATCATCGCCTTATTACCACCAATGAATGAAGGCTCTACTTCTGATCTATTAAATATGATAGTACCATTTTGATCGGTATAACTAGGATTTAGCTCAACTAGCTCTTTCCAATCAGTCTTTCTTGCATCAGCAATTTTCGTGGAGTCTTTTACATGAGAAGCTCTTCTCATTTCTAGATTAGTCAGTTCATTCAATTGAGTATCTTCAACTTTCTCTCCACTTTTTTCATTTTGAGACCCGCATGCCTGCACTAAAAACAGCAAAGCGATTAAGGAATAAATTTTAGTAGTTCTTTTCATAAGGTGTATATTTTGGTTTTCAATTCTTAACACAAAGGTCTTTAGCTATTGACTCGAAAGTATTACACTTATAAAAGTGATTGTTACATAAATCACTTATTCGTATGAGTAAGTGTCGTATTAATGGTTGGCAATACTTTGAAATAAAAAAGGCAGGATATTGAGCTCCTACCTTTTACCTACCAGCCTAAAAAAAATTAGGTTTGTTTCCAGAAAATTTCTAAGTCTGTTTGATTTAGCGACTGTTAACCCCTTGTAGCTTGGTTTTTTCTAGCTTTTTCCATTGAAATACTCCAACCATTGATAGAATGCTCACTAACAGCGTGGCTAATATGACTGTGGCTACCTTTTTCATTTTAATTTTTTTGAATATTGATTAAGTGAAGTTGGGCACATTTCATCTACAAACCATTACAGAAAAAAAGTTGATTATTACATAAATCACAGATACGTGTTAATTGCTCTCTAAAAATTTCGTTTTACTTAATGGTTAGATTTTCTGGACTTTGAAATGATACGTTGTGAAAATTTTTTTTATGTTTTTAGGTATGGCTGTCTAATCAATTTCGAGTGTTCTATAGTTGTCTATGAAGCTCGGATAAACACTTTTAGGTATGGAGATGGAATATAGGTGATCCAAGTCTTCCATTTTTCAATTAAAAAAGGCAGGCCTTTCAGCTCTTGCCCTTCTGCTGTTCCTATGTCCTCGAAATCATCTTTTAAATGACCCGTATTAATAAAAAATCAACATGTGATTATTGTTTTAAATGCGAACGCAGAATCCAAGAATGTCATTACTTACAAACTAATCACTAACCGAACATACTTATTTTGTTAAAAAAATTTTTCAAGTTTACTCCTTAAGCAATCAAGATTATTTTCAACGCCTTTTCTTCTAATGAATTCCTGAAGATACGATGTTAGATCTGCCTGATTATAGCTTAATGGTTAAGCCAAACTTGCCACCAGAAAATGCATTTCCTCCGCCAAGTTCTAGATTCAGACCAAGTTTGTTTGATAGATAGTATCTACCTCCAATTTGAGCACCTAAACCAAGCCCAGAGGTTCTATTTCCATCATAATCATTGGGAGAAGACCAAGCGTAAAATCCAATATTTAATCCAGCATAGAAATCCCATGTTCGAGGAATCTCCAATAGTGTATTGAAATGATAATTTGCATTTCCTGAAAGCCCAATTATACTGTGATCAAATCTATTGTTTCCAAAATTTTCTCTGTATGATCTAAAAGAGAATTCCGCACCAATAGTAATGTCTTGATGCACCCCATGATCAAAGCCTAGATAAACGGGAACTCCCCAATCTGATAAGCCGATCCCTACATTAAGTTGTGAATTTCCTACTGTTAACGGATTTTGACTATAAGCACTGCTAGATAGCAGAAGCAATACGGCAAAAGCAAGTAATGTATTTCTCATATTGATTTTTGTTTTTCTATAATATCGAATAAGCCACCACAATAGCTGTGGTGGCATTTTTCATATCTTAAAAAGTCGGTACTTATTGTACTTTGGTTATTATGTTTGAATCAAGAATTACAGCAGTTTGTGCTAATGCTCTTCCATTCATGCTTGCATTAGTCTGAAAAGTAATTCCTGTCATGGATAGTATGTTTCCTTCAAAGTGTGAAGTAGTCCCCAAAGTGGCTTCTCCTGCTACTTGCCAGAAGATGTTTTTAGCCTGTGCCCCACCAATTAAAGTGATATTGACTGCTGCACTTTGCGTTAGATCTCCAGCTATTTGAAAGATCCAAACATCATCAGCACTACCAGATAGTGTTATATCTGTAGGTAAGGTTACTGTGCTAGTCCATTTATACAATCCAGCTGAAAGTGTCATTCCTCCAATATTTCCAGCTCCTAGTTCTAGAAAGTCTGGCGTAGGTCTACCCGCCGCATCATTATATGCTGTGATCATGTTTTCCACCGCAGTGGTAAGAGCTACGGGAGTTGGATCTGCCATATCTGCTGCATATACTTTACCTGTCACTTGTGATGAGGTCGCATATCCAGTGAAATCAACGAGGGCTAATCCTGTTATGAATGTAGTAGCCGCTGGACTCAACCCTAAGTCTCCAGTAATAGCAGAAGTAGAGCTGTTGTTAATGGCACTCTTAGCCAAAATAACATAGTCACCTGCACTACCTAGATCCACAATAGGTAATATTGACACACTTCCACTTGTAGTGAAGTTCCAAGAAGTATTCTCTTCTAGCGCAATTCCATCTAGATTTTTCGCACCGGTTTTAATGGTGGCTGTATACGTTGTATTTGCCTCTAAATGATTATTTGCTTTAAATGTGGCAGTGGTTCCCAAGTAGGACACAACTCCTGTTTGATTAATGGTTCCTTTTTGCAGCGTAAATGTATTTTCGTTTATGGTTGCTGGGTCCATTTCTTCACTGAATACGATAGATACGGATGCATTTCTAGCTACATCCTCTGCGGTATTCAGTGGGTTAGTGCTAGCGACCATCGGGGCTTCCCCTTGCACAGTTGGTGAAGACTCGTCTTTACCACATCCTATAAAAAATAAAGTAGGGAGCAACATGATGGCTACCACTACTTTTTTAAAATTCTGATTCATAATATTATTGTTATCTAATGTCATTTTGACATTGTAGATGCAAAGGAGGAAACATTTGAATCCTAAAGCGTTACACAACAAAGAGGCATTATTACATATATCACATATTTTGAAAATGTGTGATACCAATTAGATAAAAATAGGGTTGATTTATACGTCCTCCAGATTCGCTTTACGCTTATCTTTCAATTGTCTGTAAAATGAGGGAGTCAATCCAGTCACTTTTTTGAATTGATTCGATAAATGAGCCACGCTACTGTAATGCATCTTATAGGCAATTTCTGTCAGATTAAGTTCATCATAAATAAGAAGCTCTTTTACACGCTCAATTTTGTGGATAATGATAAATTGTTGAATGGTAATGCCCTTCACCTCAGAAAAAGTATTGGCGAGATACGTGTAATCATAGTCTAGTTTCTTACTAATAAAATCTGAGTAGTTTTCTTTAGGCAGCTGATCAGAATAATGAATCATATCTATAATCACATTCTTTATCTTCTCAATTAGAATACTGTTTTTGCTATCTAGTAGTTCTAAACCTGATTTCTGTAGGTTCATTTTTAGAAGGGCACGTTGCTCCAAAGTGATATCTTCTAAAATCTCAATCATTCCTAATTCCACAATTACAAAATGTAAACCAAGTTTTTTCAACTCTTCTTTCACCATTAGTTTGCATCGCAAGCTGACCATGTATTTAATATATAGTTTCATTTGGAGAGCATAAACTAATATCTAGTTAGCTTAATTTTTAATTGATTCATCTAACGCTGTTTTAGTAAGATACGCAGATTTTGTCTGGTAAAGTGATTAAAAAGTTGCATTAAACGATTTAATATTTTTTTGAAGTCTGTGACGATTCTGAATACTAATTCAGGAAAAAAATACCGCCCAATCTTATCATATAAAAAATAAAAGCTCCTGAAAATCAAATGATTAACTGGGGCTTTAGTACCTGAGGTTGGACGGTCCGACGATTCTGTCGAAACGGCACTCTACCTAAAACAAAAAACCCTCTCCAGCAAAAGCTAGAAAGGGTTTATGTACCTGAGGCCGGAATCGAACCGGCACTCCTTACGGAACACGAGTTTGAGTCGTGCGCGTCTACCAGTTCCGCCACTCAGGCATATGG
>CAYGTD010000259.1:0-5515 GCA_964352725.1 uncultured Roseivirgaceae bacterium | reverse complement strand
GAGATACTGGAATTTAGAGAGCTTCTAAACGGAACGTTCGATACCTTAGCACTTAATAGTGTCATTCAGAAGATTTTACGCAAGAATGTATTCAACTTTTGATGGTTCACTAATTCTAATTTGAAAGTAAGATTATTATGAAAGATATTTTAAGAAAACATCATGTGTTGAAAGATGAAATTGTTGACATCATCAACAGACAAATAAAAATGGAAGCTCACTCATCGGCCGCTTATTTAGCAATGGCTGGTTGGTGTGATGTGAGAGGATATGATAACAGCGCAGAATTCTTCTTCAATCAATCAGATGAAGAACGTAAGCATCAATTGAAGTTTTTCCATTATCTGGCAGACATGGAGTGCAATGTGATTTCGCCTTCAGTAGGTGATACACAACATGAATTTGGAAGCCTAAGAGAAGTGTTTGAAACTGCTCTTGAAATGGAAATTGCTGTTTCTGATTCAATCCATGAGATGGTAGGCGATTGTAGAAAATACAATGACATTGCTACTGAAGAATTTTTGAGATGGTTTGTAACAGAACAGATCGAGGAAGAATACATCGCTAGAAGAGCTGTCGAGCTATTTGATGTATTGGGTGAAGATAAAATTGCTTTGGGAATGTTCGAAGAACGTATCCTTGGGATAGAGTACGCTGGATAATCAGCTTACCAACTAAATGATATTTTGAAGCCTCCTATTTTAGGGGGCTTTTTTCATTATTAAGGCTCAAACTCATCGAAAAATTTAGTTAAGTCGAATTTATAATCAAGGTATTTTTTAGTCCAAAAAGGATTTTTTGTATCTAAGAGGATAGCTTCAAGAAATCCAATTTGACTTAGTACCTCATTTGTTAAATTATTTAGATCAAAACCATTAGTAGACTGCATTTGATTCTGAATGAAACTATATTTTAAATCCCTGTAAGTAGAATCCTTTCGTTCCATCACTTGAAGTAATTGGTATTGAGCATACAATGCAATGCCTTCATGATACTTTATAAATTCTATGTATTTGCGATCCTCTAAAGTAATTAAGGAATTGAAGAGTTTCCTTGCTTCAATAAATTCACGAAATGCAGGGTCCATTTCTGGGGTTTCAAGAGAGATAACGGCCTGTAAAAGTGAATTAACGTATTGATTAAAACCTGAAGAGGTTTTTGATTCATATGTGTTTAATTCATGCTTGAAGATCCCCGTTTTCTTAATCTGATTTATATCAAAAAGAGCTAGTTTATTCAATTCCAGAAAAAATCTTTCAGATGAATATTGATATTGATGCATACGTTCCTTAATTAGAAACAAAACCTTTTCTTCATAATTCAATCTTCTAAAATCATTAAGCGTTGTGGAGATAGTGTAGAGCCCATGAAAATCTAGTGTACCTTTTGGATAAATTTCAGATGCTGGTCTGATATAAATAGCAGAATGGAATAAGGTATCATATAAGTGGCGACTGAAGCCGTCAGGCTGATAGTAATGATCAATTAGGAATTCAGTTTCTCTGCCAACAAATAAAATTGAAAAAGGAGGTTCATTAAAGTTTTTCCATAATGACTCATCAAAATCGTAAGAAATATCCCGAGCTTTTTTTATCGCTGTTCTTTCCTCAATAGTCAGACCTTCTTGGCAATGAAGCCATGTGAGTAATAATAGAGAAAAGTATATGCTTAAACGCAAACGTTTTTTCATGCCGTTTTTTAAAGTTTAACCTTGCTGACAAAATCCCAAAGTACCACTCCAATACTCACTGATATATTTAGTGAATGCTTCGTGCCATATTGAGGAATTTCTAATACCATATCAGCTGCAGCAATGACTTCATCCGCAACACCAAACACTTCGTTACCAAATACAAAAGCATATTTCTCTTCTTTTGAAACTGCAAAATCAAGAAGCGAAGTACTCTTATCCGCTTGCTCCACAGCAATAATGATATAGCCTTCCTCCTTTAATTTCTCGACACAACTCACAGTTGTTTCTTCTGCCACCCACACAACTGTATCCTGAGATCCTAATGCTGTTTTATTAATTTCCTTGTGTGGAGGGTTGGCCGTGATTCCACATAAATGAATACGCTCAATTCTAAAAGCATCACCAGTTCTAAATGCTGACCCTACATTCATCGCGCTTCGTACTTCATCCATCACCACTACACATGGCAACTTATCAGCTTCTTTAAATTCATCAGCTGAAATACGGCCTAATTCTTCATTCTTTATCTTCCTCATTGCTTTTTATTTCTCTCCCAAATTATCGAGTTAATATTGCAGTTCAAACTTCAAAATTAATCTGATCTTACTGCATGGCAGCCGCAAAACCCAAAGACAAAGAAACTCCATTGATGAAGCAATACAATGCCATCAAGAAGAGATATCCTGGTGCGCTGTTGTTATTCAGAGTCGGTGATTTCTACGAGACGTTTGGAGAAGATGCGGTCAAGGCTAGTAAGGCACTAGATATTGTCTTAACCAAGAGAGCCAATGGTTCTCAAAAGGAAATGGAATTGGCTGGTTTTCCTCACCACGCCATGGACAATTATCTACCCAAGCTTGTTCGAGCAGGATACAGAGTAGCCATTTGTGATCAGCTGGAAGATCCCAAAGGAGTAAAAGGTATTGTGAAACGGGGAGTAACGGAACTAGTCACTCCAGGTCTCTCCCTTAATGACAATGTACTCGACCAGAAAAAGAATAACTTCTTAGCTTCTGTCTATTATGACAAAGAAAAAAGTGGCGTAGCATTTTTGGATTTATCCACTGGTGAGTTCATGGTCTCCTCAGGACCAGAAGACTATATAGATAAACTCATCCAGGGATTTCAGCCCTCAGAGATTATCTACCCAAAAGCGGCACGAGAATGGTATCAAAACCGATATGGGGATAATTATTCCTCATTACCATTAGAGGAATGGATTTTTAGTTTGGATTATGCATATGAAAAACTGACCAATCATTTCAAAGTGAAGAATCTTAAAGGATTTGGTATTGATGAAATGAAAGAAGCAGTACTAGCTGCGGGCGCCATTCTTTATTACCTAGATGAGACCGTTCACAATGAGACCAATCACATCAATGCGATCTCACGAATTGATGAAAACAAGTACGTATGGTTGGATCGTTTCACCATTCGGAATCTTGAATTGGTTCATCCCTCTTCGTCGGATGGGATTTCTCTTTCTGACATCCTCAATGAGACGCAAACACCAATGGGTGGTCGATTACTTAGAAAGTGGTTGGTGCTTCCTTTAAAAAATAAGGCTGAGATTGATCAGCGTTTAGAAGTGGTAGAATCACTAACCTTAAAAGAAGAATTACAAGATTATCTTCACGAGCATTTAGAAAAGATTGGTGACTTGGAACGCTTGGTTGGTAAAGTGGCAACAGGTCGTGTCAATCCAAGGGAATTACTTCAATTGAAAAGAAGCCTGTCTCAAGTCGCACCAATTAGAAATTTATTGGATGGTGAAAAGTCGTTTGATGCGTTTCATGATTTACTAAACCCATGCGAAAAACTGATTGAGAAACTAGCAAATGAACTCAAAGAAGATGCACCTCTTCAGCTTCACCAAGGAGGAGTTATCGCGGAGGGAATTGATGAGGAGCTGGATGAATTAAGAAATATCTCCACCAAAGGGAAGGATTTTCTGGCTGGAATAAGGGATCGTGAGGTTAAAGAAACTGGTATCTCTTCTCTAAAAATTGCTTATAACAAAGTCTTTGGATACTATCTGGAAGTATCCAATGCACATAAGGATAAAGTACCTGAAGTTTGGATCAGGAAGCAAACGCTGGTGAACGCAGAGCGCTATATCACAGAAGAACTTAAGCAATACGAAGAGAAAATATTAGGAGCAGAATCAAAGATTCAAGTACTAGAGCAAAAGCTTTACTTAGAGCTAGTGGCTTTTGCACATTCTTACTTGGATGCTATTCAGCAAAATGCGAAAGTGATTGCACAGCTAGATTGCTTGTCCTGCTTCGCTAAGCAAGCCAAATCATACAACTACACTAGACCTTCTATTTCTGAGGAAAAAATATTAGATATAAAAGAAGGTCGACATCCGGTAATTGAGCGCAACCTTCCTCAAGGGGAAGAATACATTTCTAATGATGTCTATTTAGATAATGAATCTCAGCAAGTGATGATCATTACGGGCCCTAACATGTCTGGTAAGTCAGCACTGCTAAGACAAACTGCTTTGATCACGTTAATGGCGCAGATGGGGAGCTTTGTTCCTGCCGGGTATGCAAAGATTGGGATTGTAGATAAAGTATTTACTAGAGTAGGAGCTTCAGATAATTTATCTCGTGGCGAATCTACTTTCATGGTGGAGATGACAGAAACCGCTAGTATTCTCAATAATTTAAGCGATCGATCATTAGTACTAATGGATGAAATAGGAAGAGGAACAAGTACCTATGATGGAATCTCCATAGCTTGGTCCATTGTAGAACATTTGCATAATCATCCAAAGTCCAGAGCCAAGACACTTTTTGCCACGCACTATCATGAATTGAATGAGCTGGCAAAAGACCTTCCTCGAGTGAAGAACTTTAATGTTTCTGTAAAAGAACTTGAGAACAAAGTGATTTTTATGCGGAAGCTAGTAGCGGGAGGGAGTGAGCATAGCTTTGGTATCCACGTAGCACAAATGGCGGGCATGCCTAATCAAATTGTAATTCGTGCCAATGAAATTCTTAAGCATCTAGAAAAGGAAAAACTGACTGAGTCTGATCGACAAAAATTGGAAGAAATGCCTACTCAACAATTTCAGATGAATTTATTTGAAGCAGATCCTAGAATGGAGCGTCTGATGGATGTTTTAAGAAATACAGATATTAATTCAACGTCACCTGTGGAGGCATTGCTCAAATTGAATGAGCTAAAGGAAATTTTGAAAAACTAGATTTTTTAAAGGGCAGAAGCCTTTAGTCCAGCATCACTAAGTAAGCAATTGATATAATCAAGCTTATCTAGTAATACGCCTTCTTTATTGCTTCTTATTGCTCTAGACAGGTGCTTTTTAATATTCATTGCACAGCTTATTGCAAATTCCATTTCCTCTTTAGAAATACTATCATCACTTTGAAATTCAACATTATTCGTTGCTGAAGGCAAGTCAATACGAATTGAAGAAAGATTTAAATCTTCCAAAAGGTCAATATTCAAGTTGCTTAAGTAGTTCATCAAAGTTTGTTTTAAATAGTTGATTGCTTCTTTTACAAAAGTGGATAATTTGGTTCAAGAGTTTTCTAGGGGAATTCCCGTAAATCCACTACGCATTTTTTCACCAATAGAACTAAGTAGTAATCTTTGATCATTTTCTTTTGATAAAATAGAGGTTTTGAAAATTAATAGGATACAACCTTAAAGAGTTGCAAAAAGAGTGTTGTTATTTTAAATGGTTCGTATAAATTTGCAGTCCTTTTGAAAGAAAAGGCAAGCCTAGCTTGGAAATAATAAGCGAGAGTAGCTCAGCTGGTAGAGCACAACCTTGCCAAGGTTGGGGTCGCG
>CAYGTD010000258.1:0-5525 GCA_964352725.1 uncultured Roseivirgaceae bacterium | reverse complement strand
TACCTTGACTGAGTTAAATACGGCTTCTATCGATTATGTGAATGCGAAATACTCCTTCGAAAATGCTCAAATCCAAGAGCAGAAAATGTATGTAAAAGCTCCCTTTAATGGAAGTATTGTCGAACTCCCCTACTATACTCCTGCCGTAAAGATTGATCAAGGAAAAGACTTATTCAAAATCATGAAATATGATCAGCTTCTATTGGATATCAAATTACCTGAAAAACACATAATTGAAGTCAAAAAAGGGCAAGAAGTACATATTACCAATTACAATTTGGATAAGGATACATTAGATGGTTTTATCAGTCAAATATCACCTGTGATTAATCCAGATACTCGTACTTTTCAGAGCATGCTTGTCATCCAAAATCAAGATTTATTACTGCGTCCTGGAATGTTTGTAAAAGCCGCTATCCTTTCAGAAAAAAGAGCAAAAACCATAGTTATTCCTAAAGAAACAATCATTTCCAGACAGAATGGTAAAATAGTCTTCATCATAGAAAATGGTATTGCAGTAGAAAAATCAATCAAAACAGGACTGGAAAATCAGGACATGATTGAAGTAATTGACGGATTAAAAATAAATGACCGACTGGTCGTGTCTGGATTTGAGACTTTGAGAAATAAGTCTAAAGTGAGCGTGATTCAATAGGCGAATCCATGCTTTTGTAAGATTAAATAGACACTATAAAATTTCTATCGTGAAGAAAATCGTTTCACTTGCAGTAAACTATCCTATTTCCATCCTAATGATGGTAATGGCAGTCATTCTATTGGGTTCCATTTCTTTCAGTAAGTTGGGAATAGAGCTTTTTCCAGACCTAAAAAATCCTACACTATTTGTGGAGATGAAAGTAGGAATACGACCTCCTTCTGAAGTAGAAAAGCAATTTATTGAAGACATAGAATCCATCGCTATCAGACAAAATGGAGCAGTTGAAGTAAGTTCCATCTGTCAAACAGGATACGGTAGAGTGACTGTGCGCTATGACTGGGGAAAGGACATGGACGAAGCATTTCTGGATCTCCAAAAATCTCTTTCCAATTTTTCTTCTGATGATGAAATAGAAGAATTTGCCATCTCGCAATTTGATCCGAATGCCACTCCTATTATGGTCATGGGCATATATAACCCTACCTCTAATGATTTTGATGCGTTAAGAAGAATTGCAGAAACCAATTTCAGAAATGAACTGGTTCGTTTGCCAGGGATTGCTGAAGTACGATTAGCAGGTGAACAAGAAAAAGAAGTAGTGATAGAAACAGATCCGATGCTTCTTGAGTCAGTTGGTTTATCGGTAGATGATTTAGTCCTTAAAATTCAAAATTATAATCGAAATGTGTCAGGTGGGTTTATTGAAGAACTAGGGAGAAAGTATGTGATTAAAGGACTGGGCATCATCAACTCGCCGGAAGATTTAGAAGGCTTAGTCGTAGGATATACTACACGCTCTTCCACTCAAGGAGCTACTTCAGCTAGTAATACTAGTCCAACAGATCAACCTACTAGTCAGTCATCTGATCAGGTGCCCGTACTTCTCCGAGAAGTCGCTCAAGTGAAAATTTTAGATAAAGAAGCCAGTAGTATTGTCCGAGTTAATCAACAAAGAAGCTTAGGGCTTTCCATCTATAAAGAGACCAAATACAATACAGTAAATGCGGTAACTGAGCTAGAAGAGGTTCTAGAAGGTCTAAAAAAGACAGTGCCAGGCTATGAGTTTGTGATCATCCAAAATCAAGGGAGCTTCATTCAGCAAGCCATCGACGAAGTGAAAGAATCTGGATTGTATGGAGCGCTTTTCGCGATGATTATTCTTTTTATTTTCTTGAGAAGAATAGGTGTTACAGCTATCATCAGCGTCGCTATTCCTATTTCTATCATTGCTACGTTCAACCTCATGTACTTTAATGGACTCACATTGAATGTAATGACGTTGGGCGGACTTGCATTAGGTGCTGGAATGTTAGTAGATAATGCCATTGTAGTAGTAGAGAGCATTTTTAGAAAACGAGAAGAAGGATTAAGCGTCATTGATTCAGCTATCCAAGGAACGAGTGAAGTTAGTGGAGCAATCACTGCCTCCACTCTCACTACAATTATCGTTTTCTTACCTATTGTCTACTTACAAGGTCCTTCAGGTGAATTATTTAAAGATCAAGCACTTACGGTTGCCTTTTCGCTTATTTCCTCGTTGGCAGTAGCCATTTTGGTTATACCGATGCTCTTTTCTAAAGTGTTTAGAAATGCGAAGAAACAAGAAAGCAAACCAGCCCCTTTTGTTCGCTATCGAAACTTTCTAGACAAAGTATTAAAATACCGAGTAGCATTTATAGCTATCTCATTTGTATTGGTGATTGGTTCTTATCAGCTCATCTCCGTTATTGGAAGTGAGTACATGCCAAAATCCGATACCCGAGCTATATCCATAGACTTGAGTCTTCAGGATGGAACACCACTTAACAGAACATCCAGTACTGTAGCTCAGGTTGAAAAACAACTATTTGAACTTTTCACCGATGATCTAGACAAAATCTACAGTCACATTGGACCAGAGCAGAGTCAATCAGGAATCGAAAATGAAAATCTATATGAAGAGAATAAAGCCAATTTGAAGTTGATCTTTAGAGATGAAAGTCAACTTCCTGCTACATCTATAATAGAAGCGCTATCTCAGTATTTTGAGAACATTCCTTCGTTAGAAGCATCCTTCTCCAATGATGAAAGTGCTTTGAACTCCGTACTCGGAGAAGAGGAAATGCCATTGGTAATCGACATCACAGGATCTGACATTCAAACGCTGAAAAAGATTGCTGATTCTGTCATATTAGTGCTTAATCGAAATGAAGATATTTATGAACCATTTTCCAACCTAGAGCAAGGAGTACCTCAAATTGAAGTAGATGTAGATAAGTATCGAGCAGGTCTATTTAATCTATCCATAGAGGAAGTGATCGGACAAGTAAAAGATCAATTGAAAGGCAAGAATGCTGGCACGATTGAGCGAGATGGTGAAATGCAAGACATTGAAATCAAAATTCCCAAAATCAATCTTTATGAGCTTGAAGGCATGAAAATAAAGAGTGCTCAGCAAGAATTGCGTTTAGGTGAAATTGCTACAATTACAACTAAAAAGGCTTCTAATGCGATTTATAGAAAGAATCAGAGCCGGTTTGTCTCTGTGAGTGCCAGAGTGAATCAAGACATAGCCTATGACAAAATCACAAGCGGTATTCAAACTGAATTCAATAAAATGGTCTTACCTCCTCAATACAAAATAGATGTAGTGGGTCAGGAATTGAAGAGAAAAGAGTCCATGGAAAACCTGACATTCTCATTGATCCTTTCTGTGCTATTGGTATACATGGTGTTGGCTTCACAATTTGAGTCACTCTTGCATCCATTCACTATTTTACTAACCATTCCGCTTGCGGGAGTTGGGGCTTTACTTTCCTTTTTCTTTTTAGGAATGCCACTTAACATGATGGCTTTTATCGGAATCATTATGCTTACGGGAATAGCAGTAAATGATTCCATCATTTTGGTGGACAGCATCAATAAAAATAAGCAAGCAGGATTGGACTTGCGAAACGCCATTCTTGATGCAGGTCAAAAGCGATTTAGGCCTATCATCATGACTAGTCTCACCACTATTTTAGCATTGCTTCCCTTGACATTTGGATTTGGTGAAAGTGCTTCTTTACGATCTCCTATGGCGATCGCTGTGATCGGAGGATTGGTTACCTCCACCCTTCTGACATTAATAGTCATTCCATGCTTTTACGAAAGTATTGAGCTGCTTAGAGCAAGACTTTCCAACTTGACCAGCAAGAGCAATGGGTAAAACAGGACTCTTACACTCGATCATTAAAAGGAAAGTCCTTGTATCCATGTTGTTTATTGGATTTTCCGTGATGGGCTACATCTCGTACAAGAAATTGCCTGTAGAGATATTTCCCAATGTACAACTGCCGATACTTATCGTGCAGGTCAACTCTACGATGGATGTTGACCCTAAATACATGGAGAATCAAGCGATTATTCCATTAGAAGGAGCCATTAGTACGTTGGAAGGTATTGATGAAATCAACGCTTCTGCAGACAGTAGGCAAGGAATGATTTTCATCTCTTTTGTGAAAGGTACCAACATCAAATATGCGTACTTGAAACTGGAGCAAAAAGTCAATAGCATTCGATCTACCATAGGTCAAGAGTTTTTTGTTAACATCATTAAGATTGACACAGAACAGTTTACGAATGCCTTCATGGAGCTTCAAGTATTAGGCTCTGGCGGTGTAGATAGGGTGAGGAACATTACTGACCAATACATCACTGATAGGTTGACTAATGTAGATGGCGTAGGTGGTGTAGAAGTTTTTGGAGGTCGACAAAAAACAATAGAGATCATCATGAATGATGCTATTTGTGAAGCAAACGGCATTACTCCCAATATCATCAATAGTGTACTCGCTCAAAATTCCAATAAAAGTGAATTCGTTGGGCAAGTAAATGAGAATGGTCAAAATCTATTTGTCAATATCTCTGCTGATCTGAATAACATAAAGAATATTCAGAGTTTGGTCGTGTCAGAAAAAGGTCCACTCCTACTCAGCGATGTGGCTGAAGTATTCTTTGGAGTAAAAGAGCAAAGCACATTGAGTCGTGTGAATGGAAAAGACGCCATATCCATTCGTGTTTCCAAAGGATCATCAGCTAATCTCATTGAGGTTTCCGAAATGACCTTGGCAGCAATTGATGCTATCAATAAAGATCTTGGTCCGCTAGGAGCTGAAATCATTGTTCAAACTAATCAAGCAGAGATGATGGTGGAGAACATTGATCAAATCAAAAACCTAGCTCTCCTTGGCGGATTGCTGGCCATCTGCGTATTATGGGTCTTTTTGAGAAAGCTAAAATTCATTCTAAGCATTGCGCTAGCAATGCCTATTTCTGTGTTCACTGCCTTTAATTTCTTCTATGCCTACGATATAACCATCAACAGTCTAACCTTAATCGGGATGGCGCTTGCCATTGGCATGCTACTAGATAATAGCGTAGTAGTTATTGAAAATATCTATCGACATGTAGTCAAGAAAAAATCAGCAGAAGATGCAGTCGTAGATGGTACCAAGGAAGTGATGAGATCGGTGGTAGCCGCAACACTCACCACCGTCACCGTATTTCTTCCTTTCATTTTTTCAGACAATTTCCTTGTGAAATTGATAGGTTCCCATATAGGTGTTTCCATTATTTCTACGTTGTTAGTCTCGCTGGTTGTTGCTTTAGTATTGATTCCTATGCTGGCTCACTCCACCATTAAAAAAGAAAAAAATCCAGATGCTCCTCTTATCAAAAATGCATCTGTTCGTCAAAGGATTATTCAGATCTACCTAGTGTTTTTAAAGGCCTGCTTTAGAAAGCCTGCAGCAACTATTATTGGTGGGCTAGTCCTTTTCTTTATAACAATTGGACTCAGCTTTTTGGTGACATTCGACAGTGTAAATCAAGTAGAAACAGATGAGAT
>CAYGTD010000257.1:3697-5530 GCA_964352725.1 uncultured Roseivirgaceae bacterium | reverse complement strand
ATCATCAACAGTCTGAGGATTGAAATCAAATGAAGAGATCGAAAGGTTTGCTTGAATATCTGCAAAACCAATTTTGTTGTCATTAACAGATAAGCCTTCATTGAGAGACGAACCTGTCATATCAGGAAGTGATTCTAATGCATTGAATTGCACTCTAAAAAACGAAAGACCAGTAAGATTTGAGAATTCAGTAGGTATATCACCTGATAATTGATTAAAACTAGCATCAAAAAACTGAAGACTGGTCACTCCGGCAAGAGAAGTTGGGATACTTCCTGTAAGATTATTGCCAGCAATCAATAAATAATTCAAATTAGTAAAACCACTGAATATATCTGGGATATTTCCGGAAAGTTCATTGTATTCGAGTGTCAACTGGTACGGGTTGGTCAAATTGGCAAACTCATTTGGAATGCTACCAGTCAATGAATTGTATCCCAAATAAAGACCCTGAAGGTTGCTATTATTAATGTTTGCAAGACTTGGAGGAATTGAGCCTGACAGATTGTTATTGCTTAAATTCAAAATGACAAGGTTTGACAAATTTCCTAACTGAGTAGGGATAGATCCTGTCAAACTATTTTCATCTAAATACAAAAAGAAAAGCTCTGAAAGTGTACCTAAGACCGGAGGAATACTACCTGAAAGTTCATTGTCGCCCAAAAACAAATCAGTCAGGTTACTAAGATTACCAAGTGACACAGGAATGCTTCCAGAAAGGCTATTCGAACTCAGTGAGATGGAAGTCAATTTTGGCAGATTTCCGATAGAAGATGGAATACTTCCTGAAAGTTGATTTGAAGACATCTCGATGGAAGTAAGTCGTGATAAATTTTCAATTTCAGAAGGAATAGTTCCTACTAAATTATTGTTAAACAAACTTAATTCAGTCACTCTTCTGTCCTCATCTAACCTGACCCCATTCCAATTAGTCATTGGTGTACTGGTATCCCAAGAATCAGTCCAGTTGTCACCAGCGGTAGCATTATAAAGAGCAATCAAAGCCAATGAATCACCTTGTACAGAATCTCTTTCAATAGTTACTAGCCAATCTTGAACTGTAGCGTTATCCTCAGCGGTAATACTATAGGTCACTGGATTTGTGAAATCATTAGTTGAAGATCCGCTTTCTTGTAAAGTAGCATTAGCGATTGCAATAGCTCCATCTGAAAGTGTGAATGAAGGAGCAATTGAAGATACCTCTGAAGTGAAATCAACAAGGATATCTATTGTATGAGTTTCAGGATCAATTGTTTTTTGTCTTTCATTATCCACATCAAATGTTAAAATATCTGTCTCCGTAGAAAGTGGTGGCCATCCATTTTCATTGTATAATGCCAAAATTTCTGATTCAGAGAGCGCTCTATTATAGACTAAAATATCATCTAACCCTCCATTGTAAAAGTTTCCGTCAAAATTTCGTCCAAAATTCATGTTAAATGAACCTTCGGAGATAGCTCCATATCGTTCAGCTTGTGTAGTTAGAATCCCATCTTTGTATATTTTTATATCATATGCGTCATAGGTCATGACAAACTGTTGCCACTTTCCAGCTTCTACTTCTGACGTATAATCAATAAAAGTGAAATCCATAGATAATCCAAAGTGGATATTATCTGAGGTGATATAGGATCTAAAATTCCCAAAATCAAAAACATATTGAAATTCTCCATTGTCCACCCAGTTTACCCATAGCACTACAGTAGCTTCATACTCACCCCCTACTAAGTCTGCTTCTGACCTAAATATCTCATCATTTTCTCCATCAAAAAAGTAAGCTGAATTCGTATTTCCAAATCTATCTTCAATCGATAGAGGTCCATTTACTGTAGC
>CAYGTD010000257.1:0-3597 GCA_964352725.1 uncultured Roseivirgaceae bacterium | reverse complement strand
TCTACCGCTGCATTAATGAAATCATTTTCTTCTTGAGAATGTATGATTGCTAAATGTCCTCCGAGAGATTCTGCAATCGCCTGTGCATCTGTCCAGGTAGCTGAATTAATGGATACATAGTATCTGCTATTCTCAAATTCTCCAATGTAACTAAAGTCAGTTTCTTCTGGTGTTGCACCAAGGCTCAAATCATACGAAAGGATTTCTTTTCTATCCGATGGTATTTGATTTTCGAACCAAGCAATATTCCCACTTTGAGTACTTATGAAAATATCTAAATCACCATCATCATCCATGTCTACCGCTCTTAATCTTGAGACTTGAGACTGACCAGAGATCAATTCTACTTGAGTAAATCCTCCATTCCCATCATTATCAAGCAATACTACGCTCCCGCTATTTCTGTAAGCAATAATTGCATCCAAATCTGCATCTCCATCAAAGTCGCCCACTTCAATAAAAGTCGGCGAAACAAATGTTCCGCCATTAACTTCAGATGGCTCATTAAATCCACCAATTCCATTATTTATGTATAAATAAACTTCGTTATCCGGATTGTCTGTTCCAGCAATCAAATCAATGAATCCATCGGCGTTAAAATCCCCAGATACGATAGCGTCTGAGCCATTGGTTGGGGTGGTCAACGATAATTGACTGAATACTCCAAATCCATCATTGAATAAGACAAAGTTGGTACTATTTGCCTGTGCAACATCAATATCACCATCATTGTCAAGATCATTCAAATTCAGAACAAATGCTGCAGGTGCTGTAGAGATAGCTCCTTGATCTGTAAAGGTTCCAAATCCATCATTTTCGTACCACTTAACTTCTGCATTTTTCACAGTCACTAAGTCCAGATATCCATCCCCATTTAGATCTCCCGATCCAATTTGACGAAAATTGGCACCACTTCCAAAGTCAATGGTGGTTCCTAAATCAAATGAACCATCACCATTATTTGCAAAAACGAAGATTTCATCTGTTGTATGGAGCGCAATGTCAAAATCTCCATCTTTATCAAAGTCACCTGCAACTAAGGTGCTTGGCACACCATCAATGCCGTCATAAATAGTAGCTACGCTTGGAAAATTGTTAGTTCCATCGTTTTCCATGTACTGCACAATTCCGTCATCGAATGTAGTCACGATCAAATCTATAAATCCATCACCATTAAAGTCTTCTGTAATTAGGTCATAAGGACTAGTTGATAATGATGGAATAGCATTTTCAGATCCGAAAGAAACACCTGAAGTATTACTATTAAGAATCGTAAAATTTTGAGGCAATGAAGCATCAAAAGAATTGGTCACGATTAGTTCGACAGATCCAGATGATATATCAGGAACTTCAAAATAAAGTACGTTATCAGAGACAGTTGTTGGTGTAACACTATTACCTCCAACTGAAATCTCTGTTCCTGCTAGGGAGAGGTTTTTACCATAAACTCTAATCGAGGTTCCTGCTGCCCCACTTGTTGGGAAAACTTGAGATACAATAGGAGAAGCAAAATTATTCTCCGCATATAGCTCCTCTATTTCTTCCACACTAAGTGCGTAATTGTAAACGGTTACATCGTCTAAGAATCCAGCAAAATTGGAGCCTCCATTTCCACCAATCCTTGTAGTGCCAGCACCTCCTATATTGATCACTTGATCAATTTGATTACTTGCCGTCTCTACTCCGTTCACGTATATTTTTGTAGTGGAGCCATCATACGTTCCTGCAAAATGAAACCACTCATTAAGACCAACTGAAACTGTCGATTCGGTAACATAAGATGCTTCGATAGTTTGTGGAGCAAAACCAAGAATACCAGCGTCATCGATGAAGGCGATTATTCCAGGAGAGCTAAGAAGAAATGCTCCCCCTGTTAAATCAAACGTATTGAACCAACCTTCGAAAGTGACTTCATTTCCGGTCATCAGTGGCTGATCCAAATTATCTACTTCAATGTATTGATCTGAACCGTTCAAGCCAAGAGCAACCGTGAAGTTTCCAAAACGATCATCAACGAATGTTCCGCCATTAGGCAAAGTACCATTGATATCATTTCCACTTTGATCATTTGTATTGCCATCAAGGGCATAGTCAAGGATCACATTTTCATTATACAAATACTGAATTTCCTTATCTGAGAGTACACCATCAATCCATTGAAAAGCATCAACTGCTCCATTGAATCCATTGCCTATACTGTAAGAATTCGCATTCACGTCTAGATCTCCAAAGACTGTTTCTTCATAAACCAAGACGCCATCGTCGTAGAATCTCATGACTCCACCGTCATAGGTCCAAGTGATCATGGTCCAGGCATCAAGGGGTGCCTCTATTGGAATTCCATCGATAAAATTTTCTTCCTCATTTTGAAAATATCTCCAATTAAAAAATGTTGGTGCTATGTGCTGGTGAAAGCTACCTCCGCTTGTGAAAATCCCTCCTGCATTGTCATTGTCAGTAGGATTAATCCAAATATTCATTGTAAAGCCATTGCTGAGATTGATGCTTGCATCATTCCCAAGGTTTACATTGTTAGTACCATTCAACACGATAGCCGTATTCTCTGAGCCAAAACGTCCAATTGTAAATGTTGTACTAGCTGAAGTTCCATCATTCCCAAAACCACTATCATCTGTCAGATTACCACTAAAGTCTAGCTCTGCTACTGCAACAGAATTAGATACATCAATGATGGTATATTTATTATCAAGCAAGTCAAAAGTAAACGTATATGTACCTGCGCTTACAGGAATGTCATTACCTCTATAATCAAGTGTACCATCCACATTGTTGCTTCCCCAATCAATATGCTCCCAGGCATCATTAATTCGAAGTTTGAACAACCCATCATAAACAGTTAGGTTTCTTATTTGATAAATACCATTACCAAGATCGGTAAGATCAATGTCCGAATTCCAACCTGTATCATCACCAGTTAAGGCGTTCCCAATAATTCCAACACTACTGATTGGCTCTACAAAGTACTCAAAATTGGATTGTCTAAATCCGATTGCATAAAAGCCTTCCGTTAAAGCCAATTGTGTCGCACCTGGTTCTGCAATTCCATCTAACTCATTATCACCCATAAAGGCTTCAAAGCCATCACTAGCAGTAGCTCTAAACTGATAGTCCCCGGCAAAATCAATTTGAAATGCTCCTAAGTAACTCTCCGTGTCAATGGGATTTAATTCAATATTTTTATCATCTATGTTTACTGGGTCCCCTTCTGGGCCTCTGAAAGCAAGTGATGCAAATGGCCATAGGTTTTCATTATATTCATTTAAGACCTCTTGATCGGTTAGTGCATTATTAAATATTTTTATTTCATCCATAAAACCATCGAACCCTTCTCCAATAATAACACCATCCGTTGAAATTGGGATTGACATCTCTTCTGTTCCTTCAATGAATCCATAAGTAACTTGATTTACCCCGTTAATATAAATTGAGGTGCCACTTCCCTTTCTAAATCTAAGTGCAACATGTGTCCACTGATCAAGTGGAACTAAGCCTGTGCTTCCAAACGAAATACCGTAAATACCCGCAAATAAAGCTCGGTTTGTTAGAGCTTCACTCTCTGTAAGCCCTCCTTTTATC
>CAYGTD010000256.1:0-5593 GCA_964352725.1 uncultured Roseivirgaceae bacterium | reverse complement strand
CTACATCACAGCCGCCCCCAATTCCTTTGACAACTTTAACATCAGTAAGAGTCCCATCTTTCTCTACTATAAACTGTACAAATACTCTTCCCTCAATACCCATTCTTTGAGCTTGCTTAGGATATTTTAAGTTTTTATTAATCTCATTTCCCCAAGCATGTATCCCGCCAGGAAAAGATGCGGACTCATCGACCTTTACAAAAATCTCATCTCCAATATTAAGTGAATCAGTATTTTGAGATAAACAGAAAAAGGGAAGACTAAGAATGCAGATACAATTAAGCAGTATTTTCATGATACAATCATATTAAAAATTCAACACTTCCCATTTGCTTCCATCATGCTTTAGCAAGGACATCTCTTTTACTTGAAACGCACCACTGAATTGCTGTTCCTCAAAATACTTCCTCGCTTCATAGAACATCGGCTTCTTCAAATCCCTAAAAGCAATCGTGACATGAGGATGAAAAGGACGATTCTTGTAGTTGGCATTATCAAGCTTCAGTTCTTTTCTACATGTATTGATCACACGTTTTTGTAGTTGATTGAGAGATTCGTTTTCTACTACATCAACAAATACCACTCGTGGTTCAAAGAAGTCAAAGTCTTTAAGACTGACTTCAAAAGAGGTCAGCTCTTCATTTATGGTTTGAACTGCCTCCTTCAACTGATCCAACTTTTTCTCCTTCCATTTAAAAGGCATATGAAGTGTGATATGTGGTGGAGCATTCAGTGCATGCTTGCTATTAAATCTTTCAGCCACCTCCATTTTTAATTCCGTTATTCGATCTTGAATAGCCTTAGGAGGGACAATGGCTAAAAAATATAAAGATTCTGTCACTCCAATATCTGATCTAATTGACTGACAAATAGTTCATAATCTTCCAGATTGTTATGTCCTCCAGATTCAATCACAGTGAATTGTACTTGATTGGAGTTCAACGATTTGTAAAGTTTTTCGGCGGAAGCATACGGCACTACTAAGTCATCTGTTCCATGAAAAATGTAAATGGGGCATTTTGCTTTTTCCAATGCGATTTTATTATTGAATCGATACTTCAATAGCATCCTAGAGGGATACAATGGAGCAACATATTTTACCACATCTCTAAGGCTATAGAATGGAGTTTCAAGGATCACCATTTTAGGATTCTTCTCCCCTGCCAAATGTGAAGCAAATGCCGAGCCTAACGATCTTCCATACAAAATCATGTCTTTTTCATCAGCCAGTTTCAATGCAAAGTCATAGACTTCCTCCGAATCGCTCAGCATTTTTCTAGGACCATTTTTTCCAGTGCTTTTCCCATAACCACGATAGTCCATAATAAGCACCTCATAGTTCTTTTCCACAAGTGGGTTGATGAGTTTACCCCATCGCTCAAGACTTCCTGAATTTCCGTGAAAATAAAGAATCAGCCCTTTTGAGTTTTCCTTTTTGAAATGGAGCACATTGATCTCAGCACCATCTTTCATTTCTAAAAAATGCTCTTCAAATGGAAGCTTAAAAGTATATTTAAAATCCCTAGGGAGCTTTTCAATCCTAAAAATCAAACGTTCTTGAAAGAAATAAAAACCAATTCCTGTAATGATATATACAGCAACGAAAAAAAGAACGATGATTTTTATTGTATTCAAAATGAGAATTATTTTTTGGTGAATTGAAGACTAGATTTAGATGGGTCAATTGGTTTCAATTCTCGTGAATTCAATATTTCTTCCATCATTCTGTGGTACTCTTCGAAAGTGTGCAAATTATTATGACCTCCTCCAATAACTGAATACAGCCTGGTGAGTTTTGGGTTAATATTGGATAGAGATAAGCTCGATTTATAGGGAATTAACTTGTCCTTCGTCCCGTGTATAATCTTGATAGGGCACTTCACGTACTTAATCCATTTATAGGTAGTGAGAGGAAATCGTACAATTAATGAAGCAGGCATAAACGGAATGTATCGCTTTGCCATTTTCCTCATGGAATAATAGGGGGATTCAAGAACCAGCATCCTTGGGTTATTATTACTGGCTAGCTTAGTAGCAAACCCAGAACCCATAGACCGGCCATAAATAATAATGTATTTCTCTTCTACCTTCGTCTTCAGAACGTCATAGACTCGCTGAAGATCGTCTTTCATGTTTTTTTCTGTCCTTTTCCCAGTGCTCTTTCCAAATCCCCTGTAATCCATCATTGCCACATCAAAACCTAACCTTGTAAAGTCTACGGCAAACTTCCCCCACCCTTTAATGGACCTGGAATTCCCCTTTAAGTAAAGTACTATTCCTTTTGGTTCAGGTATGCTAAAGTGGACTCCATTAATGCGGATATCATCTCCAATATAAAGATTGTGCTCTTCTGCTTTTTGCTCCCCATATTGAAATTTAAAATCCGATGGAAGCTTTTCTGGCTTGAACAGAAACTTCTCCTGTAAGAAATACGCCGCTACATTAGTAATAACATAGATTGATACAATAACTATGATGATTGTCGTGACCAATGTTTTAATTTATGGGTTGAATAAAATTCATCTTCTTGATAAATATAACGAAATGAAAAACGCACTCTCACTTCTTTCTGTTTTAATTCTCTTAATAGGATGTCAGCCATCTGTACCTACAGCCTCATCTCCTTCAGGTAATGAAGACGCACTTAGTGCATTCACTTCCGGTATGGAAAAACAAGAGGGGTTCTTCAATTATTACTATGATGAAGGAGTAGGGAGAATGTTCTTGGAAGTTGAAAACCTAGGACAAGAGTTTCTATATGTCAATTCACTAGCGGCTGGAATTGGTTCCAATGATATTGGACTGGACAGAGGCCAATTGGGAGCTGAGCGAGTGGTGAAATTCGAGAAGCATGGAAATAAGCTTTTACTAATCCAGCCGAACTATGACTATCGAGCAGTAAGTGACAATCAGGATGAAGTAAAATCAGTAGCAGAGGCTTTTGCATCATCTATTTTAGGTGGATTTGAGATCACAACAAAAGGCCCAAATTCCTATCTAATAGACATTACGGAATTTTTATTAAGAGATTCTCATAACGTGAGTGAGACATTACGACGATCAAATCAAGGAAACTATTCAGTTGATAAGTCAAGGTCAGCTATCTACATGGACGCTACTTTTAACTTCCCAAAGAATACGGAGTTTGAATCCATTCTTACATTTAGCGGAAGTGCTCAAGGATGGAACATCCGTTCAGTTACACCAAGCTCAGATGCGATCACTGTAAGAACACATCATTCGTTCATTGAGCTTCCAGATAATGACTATACACCGAGAGTATTTGATCCAAGATCAGGATTCTTCAATATCTCCTATCAAGACTATGCGACACCAATAGAAGATGATTTAGTGAAGCGATTCATCGTTCGTCACCGACTGAAAAAGAAAGACCCAAATGCTGCTATGAGTGAAGCTGTGGAGCCCATCATTTATTATGTGGATAGAGGTGCTCCAGAACCGATTCGTTCAGCATTGATAGAAGGTGCGAGTTGGTGGAATCAAGCATTTGAGGCTGCAGGTTACAAAGATGCATTCCAAGTGAAAGTGATGCCAGAGGGAGCACATCCTTTGGATGTTCGCTACAATGTCATTCAATGGGTGCACCGCTCCACACGTGGTTGGAGTTATGGGGGAGGAGTCACTGATCCAAGAACTGGAGAAATGATCAAGGGACATGTAAGTCTAGGCTCATTGCGTGTGAGACAAGATTTCTTAATCGCTACAGGTCTTTTGCAACCTTACGAAAATGGTGATGAAACTCCTAATGAAATGACAGAAATGGCACTGGCAAGATTACGACAGTTATCAGCGCATGAAGTTGGTCATACCATCGGTTTAGCTCACAATTTTGCAGCAAGCGCAAGTCACAATGGAATGTTGGGACAAGAAGCAATCAGAAGCTCAGTGATGGATTATCCACATCCCTACATAAAACTAGACCCTAATGGAAATATTGATTTAAGTGATGCTTATGATGACAAAATTGGAGATTGGGATAAAGTGGCCATTACTTATGGGTACATGGATCTTCCTGGTGGTGAGGATGAAGATCAGTTAAAAGGAATTTTAGCTAAAGTCTTTGACGGAGGTGAAATTCAATACATCACAGATCAAGATGCTAGAGCAATTAGCGGGATGCATCCTAAGGCTCATTTATGGGATAATGGCAAAAGTCCAGATGTTGAATTAAATAGGTTAATGAAGATTCGAAGAAAGATTCTGGATGACTTCTCCATGAAGGTGATCAAAAATGGGCAACCAATGAGTACAATAGAAGAGGTGTTTGTGCCGATGTATTTACTGCATCGATACCAAGTGGATGCAGCATCAAAGGTTATTGGAGGTCAGAGCTATTCATATTCGCTCAGAGGTTCTTTAATGATTCCTAATTCTACAAATAGTGATTTGAGCAAAGAGTGGCAAGTCTCTGCATTGGAATCAGTCCTCAATACAATATCGGTTGAGAATTTAAGAATCTCAGGAGAAACATTAAGAATTATAACGCCACGAGCATTTGGCTATCCAAGATCAAGAGAAACTTTCCAATCCAAAATGGGGCCAGCATTTGACTATTTAGCAGCAGTAGAAACAGCAGCAAGTCTTCCTTTTACATTTCTCTTTAATGCAGATAGATTCAATAGACTTCTGATGCAGAATGCACGACAAGCTGAATACCAGCTTGGTGTTGATGAAGTACTTGATAAAACAATCAAACATGTTTGGATGTCACCAAGTAGCAATCGATTGGATAGAACACTTCAGCGAGTAGTAGAAATGGAAATGCTTAATCATTTGATGGGCTTAGCCGTCAATGATCGAGCATATGATGAGGTAAAAGCCAAGGCAATGAACAGTATTAATTCCATTAAAGCTTATGCAAAAGGAAGAACACAAAAACAAAGCAATGAAGATGGAGTGTATTACCAATATGTTGTTCAGCAAATTGATCAATTTTTAGATGAGCCCTCAGAATTCAAGCAACCAAATACTATCAAGGCTCCTGACGGATCACCGATTGGTAGTTGTGATTTTAACTAAGGTAGGGAACGTGATTTTCAGTTTTCAAAACACCCCTATAGTTCCCTTTAGGGGACAAGTCCCCCTTTGGAGGGGGTTGGGGGAGGTTTAAGTAGTAATCTCTTTAACAAGTTTTCTATAAGATCACTGATTTACTATAACGTCAATGAGGGCTTTTCAAATTATAGTCCTTCTGCTCTTTTTAATTGATCAGAGTAGTCCTTTAATCCTTCTTCAGCAATGGACATGATCTCTTCGTCATCTCCTAACTCTCGATAGGACTTTTCATATTCTGATCGTTTAATCAAATCCTGATGAATATTGTCTTGGTTTTTCATAATTGAATGATAAAGATTAAAAATTTTCTAAAAACTATTGCATTCCAAAAATTTTAGAACTTCATTTACTGACACAATGAACAACAACTCCACATTTTACTTTAGCTATTACTTTTTTTATCCAAATCGGATAATAGGGCAGCTATAGAATATATGTGATTAAAATACACTGAGGCTTCCCCAAAAAGGAAGCCTTTTTTTATGCTTATGAAAAAAAGGAAAGTATCAATTCAAGG
>CAYGTD010000255.1:0-5616 GCA_964352725.1 uncultured Roseivirgaceae bacterium | reverse complement strand
GAACGGAAGAGGCTCCAGGTGAGGTGATTTTGTATGAGGGGAGAAAGTTTAAGTCTTACAGAGGAATGGGATCTGTTGAGGCAATGGAAGAAGGATCGAAAGACAGATATTTCCAGGATGCGGAAGATGACATTAAAAAATTAGTGCCCGAGGGAATTGTTGGGCGAGTGCCGTTCAAGGGATCTGTGCAAGAAGTGCTTTACCAAATGGTTGGTGGACTGAAAGCAGGCATGGGCTACTGTGGAGCTAAGACCATTGAGGAATTACAAGAAGCTAAGTTTGTGAAGATTTCAGGAGCAGGTGTGGCAGAGAGTCATCCACATGATATTCATATCACTAGAGAGGCGCCTAATTATAGTAGGAAGTAATTGTGATTAGACTTTAAACGTTAGATGTTAGAAACCTACTGTCGAAAGTCTATAATATTTAGCCTAAGTCCAAAACCATCCCCTTAATCTTCACTGCTTTTTCAAAATGGTCTAGTTTGTTATCTAGTATCCACCATTGAGCGACTTCCATTAAGAGTTTCGGATTGTCATTTTTGTTGGCAAAGAAGGCATAGAATGAAAGACCAACATTGTCTCCTTTTGCTGCAATTTTATCATCACAGACTTGGATCATCTTTTTTCGAAAAGCTTCGTTCACTTCAACTTTGCTACCTCAGTCTCTCCACCTAATGTCAAGTCACCAATTTTTACGTTGATCTCTGCGTCAAGGGGAAGGAACATGTCAACACGGCTACCGAATCTGATAAAGCCCACTGAGGTTCCTTGCTCTACTGGCGTTCCTATCTCTGGATAGAACGCAATTCTTCTAGCTACCGCACCGGCAATTTGTCGCATCAATATTTTCACCCCTTTTTCTGTTTCCAAGCCGATAGAAGTACGCTCATTTTCTGTGCTAGACTTTGGATGCCAAGCCACTAAAAATTTGCCAGGGTGATATTTGAAAAAATCAATCTTCCCTTTAATTGGACTTCTATTCACATGTATGTTCAGAGGAGACATAAAAATGGAAACCTGAATACGATCTTCTTTGATATACTCCTCTTCAAAGACCTTTTCAATCACTACAACTTTACCTTCTGCCGGAGCATAAACAATTCCATCTTTTGGTGGTGTGACGACTACAGGATCTCTAAAAAAGCGAACTACAAGCACCATGAAAATGAAGGCTGCCACTCCAAGAATAACCTGGACTATCAAGAAAGGAATCAACCAATAAAGTAGTGCGTAAAGCCCTCCAATCAAGAGTGCCATTAATGGTATTAGCTTATATCCTTCTTTATGTATCCTCATTATGATAATTAATCAATCAAGTCATGCTGAATTTATTCCGTCGTGGAAAAGTCAACATCTTTTACTATTCATTAGATCCTGAAACAAGTTCAAGATGATGTCGCGTTTAATGACTGCTGTTTAGGTTAGAAACCTCCTCTATACTTATATGTTTTAGCCACTTTATCAATCGCTACAATGTATGCAGCGATACGCATGCTCACTTTATATTCTTCTGCAGTAGCATAAACTTTATCAAAAGCAGTCTTCATTATTCTATCAGACCTTCTACTTACACGCTCTCTTGTCCAGCCATAGCCCAATCTATTTTGAACCCACTCAAAGTAAGACACTGTAACGCCTCCTGCATTAGCCAAAATATCTGGCACTGCTAAGATTCCTTTTTCATTCAATACTGCATCTGCTTTTGCTGAAGTTGGACCATTCGCTCCTTCCACAATCATTTTGGCCTTGATTTTATCTGCATTTGCCAGTGTAATCACATCTTCAATAGCTGCAGGGACTAATACATCTACATCAAGCAGTAAAAGTTCGTCAGCATCGATTTTCTCTGCACCATCAAACCCTTCTAGGCTTCCATCATGATTAGTGCGATATTCCATCGCATTCTTAATGTTGATGCCCTCCTTATTGTAATAAGCCCCAGAAAGGTCACTCACTGCAACAATACTCACCCCTCTCTCTTCCAAAAGCTGAGCCGCCCATGATCCCACATTTCCGAAACCTTGAATAGCACAAGTAGCTTTAAAAGGATTAATTTTTTGTTTCTCCATAGCTGCAAGCGCAGAGATCATGACACCACGGCCTGTAGCTTCTGTTCTCCCTAAAGATCCCCCAAGTACCAATGGCTTTCCTGTTACCACAGAGTTCACCGTCATACCCATATTTCTAGAGTATTGATCCATCATCCATGCCATCTCTCTTGGGCCAGTACCCATATCCGGAGCAGGAATATCTTTATCACTACCAAATACATCGTGTAATGCCTGAGTGTAAGCCCTTGTCATTCGCTCTACTTCACCAGCTGACATTTCACGAGGATTACAGGTAATTCCACCTTTGGCGCCTCCATAAGGAATATCCACAACGGCACATTTCCAAGTCATCCAAGCTGCCAATGCTTTTACTTCATCGATGTTGACATCCATATCAAAACGCACACCCCCTTTAGAGGGTCCTAAAATGGTGGAGTGTATTACTCGATAGCCTTCAAATACCTTAATCGAGCCATTGTCCATGGTTACTGGTAATGAAACAATCACTTGCTTGGCAGGTGTTTTCAAAACATCATACACTTCCTGATCCAGTCCGAGATGCTCGGCTGCAATCTGAAAACGTGACATCATGGATTCAAATGGATTATCTCTGTCCTTGATCGGAGCGGGTTCTTTGTATCCCATACTATTAATAAGAGAAAATTGTGGGTGTTGTTTATTTTGAAAGCAAAACTAGTTGTATTGGCCTTCTTATCAGAATAATTTTAAGAAAACTACAACGAATGGCACTGCCAATAAAAGGCTGTCAAATCGATCTAGAAATCCGCCATGCCCTGGAATGGTAGAGCCAGAGTCTTTGATATTCATAGAGCGTTTAAAGTGCGACTCCACTAAATCACCGTAGGTACCAGCTATTACAACAATGAATGCGATGGAAATCCATTCCCACTGCATCAAGCCTAAAAAATATTGGCTGATGACCAAAGAAGTTGCTACTGCGAAAATGGCTCCTCCTACACTTCCCTCCCATGATTTCTTAGGAGATATTCGTTCAAACAACTTTGTTCGCCCAAACATAATTCCAGAGAAATAGGCACCAATATCATTGGCCCACGTCAGGAAAAGTAGCCCAAGTAAAATTTCATAAGAGTATTCACCACTATAGAATACCACAATATTGATGAGCGCAAAAGGAACAGCTACATACAATATCCCTAAATAGAAAAGCGCGATATTAATAAATGGGTGAATATCACTTTTCTTGTAGAGTTTTATTAAGAACACAAAAGATGCTAATGGGAACATCATGACATAATATTCTGACGGCAGCACTTCATCTTCAATCAGAAACATAATGATGAATAATAATGCCCCAATAGCTACACCAAGCAATCTTATAGGTAGGAAACTCTGAATTCGCATTAGTCGATAAAACTCCCACATTGTGAGGCATGAAATTCCGAGGAAGATGACGAAGAATCCCCACTCACTCCATACTAATGCAGATATAATAATGAATACGCCAACTACAGCGGAAAGAAATCGGGGGGCTAAATCGGTGAACTTACGCAAAATTGATATCTTCTTTAATGGTTTTGATAGCGCGCATTACATGCTCTGGCGCTACAAATATTTCAAAATTTCCAATACCGTACTGCGAAACTGTCTTATTAATTAAGACTGGGTTCATTCCCATATCAAAAAGAACAGCTTTCACAATCTCTGCTCGATGCTCACGATCATCCTTAAATACAGCTTGCCAATCACGCATCTGATGAAGAGTTAAATTTTTTATAAAAAATGAAAAGACAATATCCACTAATAGCTGCAAAAATCAATATCGCAGGTAAAGGAGCTGAAGTCTCCATTTGTTCAGGCGACACCTCAATTATCCCATTTTGGGATAGATAAATTAATATCAATGCAAGTCCATTATTGAATAAATGAGCAATCATTGCCACAGATAATTTACCTGACCAATGATATAAATAGCCAAATACTACACCTAAAAACATGCGTGGAAAAAACCCAAAAAACTGCATATGAATGGCAGAGAAAATAAACCCTGTGAGCCAAATAGCCACATGATGATTTTTCATGGCCTTTCCAAAAAGATTTTGAATGAGTCCCCTGAATAGCAACTCTTCACCGACAGCAGGAATTAATGCGATCACAATAAATGCTAGGATGAAATGAATAGGAGAAGTAAAATTGGTAATGTGTTCCGTAAGTACTTTTAGCTGTTCCTCGGATTGGGCTGCCCATTCTTCAAAAGACGAATCAGGAAAATCAAGAGACATATTCCACTCTCCTATTGCACTGTTGACGACCATAAAACTGAAGGAAATCACCAACGTAAGCCCTACAATTTGCCAATCTACTTTAGGAAAGAATTCAATCAAATCTATTTTCAAAACAGCTCGAATGAAAATAATCGGAACAATTATGAACATTAAGGTAGAAATAAAGCTTTGGGCTCCTAGAAGAAAAATAGGATCCATATTTAGGATTTGAGATGTGTTTACATCTCCACTATTTCCAAGAAACATTGCCGCAGAAACATATCCAGACATAAGCAAAGCAAAGAGCCATGCTTTAGCTCTTTGTTGTTCATTTGGAAATTTTCTGAGAATCTCATTCATATACCTAACTTTGTGGGCAAATATAAACGTTCAAGGTGGTTAAAATCAGTGACATTGAGATAGGAGAATTTCCATTGCTTCTGGCACCCATGGAAGATGTAAGTGACCCTCCATTCAGAGCTGTATGTAAGCAAAACGGTGCTGATCTGATGTATACAGAGTTTATTTCCTCTGAGGGGCTTATCAGAAATGCGGCAAAGAGTGTACAGAAGTTGGATATATATGACTATGAACGTCCAATTGGCATTCAAATTTTTGGTGATAAAATTGAATCCATGAGAGAGGCTGCTTCTATCGCGGAAGAAGCTAATCCTGAGATTATCGATATCAACTATGGCTGTCCCGTGAAAAAAGTAGCCTGTAAAGGAGCTGGTGCTGGAATTTTATTGGATCTTCCTAAGATGCAAGAAATGACTGCCGAGATTGTAAAACAGGTAAACAAGCCCGTGACCGTAAAAACGCGACTAGGTTGGGATCATAATACAATTAAGATTAGAGAAGTAGCACACAGACTACAAGATGTAGGTATACAAGCGCTTTCCATCCATGGCCGTACTCGGCAGCAGATGTACAAAGGAGAAGCTGATTGGTCACACATCGCAGAGGTAAAAAATGATCCAGGCATTCATATTCCTATTTTTGGTAATGGAGATATTGACTCGCCAGAAAAGGCCCTTGAGTATAAAAATAAGTATGGAGTAGATGGGATCATGATTGGACGAGCCGCCATTGGATATCCATGGATTTTTAATGAAATAAAGCATTTCATGAGAACTGGAGAGCATTTGGAAGCTCCAACACTGCAAGAGCGGGTGAAAGTAGCTATTCAGCATTTAGATTTTTCGGTTGAATGGAAAGGAGAGCGTCAAGGATTATTAGAAATGAGAAGGCATTACACCAACTATTTTAGAGGCATTCCCAATTTCAAGCCTGTTAGAACGACATTGGTAGAATCAGAAG
>CAYGTD010000254.1:0-5619 GCA_964352725.1 uncultured Roseivirgaceae bacterium | reverse complement strand
AGAAGTGAAGAATTTAGAACGAAGGAAGGTAGAAAAAAAGCATATGATAACCTTCAAGCAAACGGTATAGAAGGTCTTGTCGTTATTGGTGGAGATGGAAGCTTTACAGGAGCCAATATATTTTATGAAGAATACGGTATCCCAACAGTTGGAGCACCAGGAACAATAGATAATGATTTGTATGGTTCTGACTTGACTATTGGTTTTGATACAGCCGTAAATACAGCATTGGAAGCGATTGATAAAATTAGGGACACGGCAGACTCTCATGATCGCGTATTCTTTATTGAAGTAATGGGAAGGCACTCAGGACATATTGCTATACAATGTGCCATAGGAGGAGGAGCAGAGCTGGTTATGGTGCCAGAAACAAGCACCACCATTCAAGACGTGATTGATACTCTGAATCAGGGAAGGGACAAGGAAAAAACTTCAGCAATAGTAATTGTGGCAGAAGGAGATGAGCAAGGAAATGCACATGTAATAGCCAACCAGGTAAAAGAAAAACTCCCGAAATTAGATATTAGAGTATCCACATTAGGTCACCTGCAAAGGGGAGGAGCACCTTCATCTCGAGATAGGATTCTAGCATCTAGATTGGGATTGGCTGCAGTCGAAGGTCTAATTAATGGAGAAAAGAATGTGATGGCAGGAATTGTCAATCATGTGATGACTTATACCAGCTTCAAGTTGGCCATTTCTAAATCAAAATCCATAGATCCAGAGTTATTGAGACTCGTGGATGTAATGAATAGCTAATTCAAACCTGATCATGAAACTGAAAATACCCCCTGTTGCCTTAGTCATTATCACAGCAGGGCTAATGTGGGGGGTAAATAAGTTAATCAGTATTTCATATTCATTTGCTGAATTGCAATGGGTCTCAAAAGGACTTTTTGCACTGTGTATTATTGTTTTACTATTTGCTTTAGCAGCGTTTAAGAAACTAAAAACCACAGTTGATCCGATGCACCCTGAAAAAGCATCTAAGCTCGTGACAGTTGGGATCTACCATCTCACGAGAAATCCGATGTATCTATCCATGCTTCTTTTGCTAGCGGGTTTTGCTGTCAAATTAGGTAATCCAATATGCGTTTTACCATTGGTAATTTTTGTTTGGTACATGAATCAATTTCAAATCAAACCAGAAGAAGAAGCCTTACGAAAAATTTTTGGTGAAGATTTTAACAGCTATTGCCGAAAAGTAAGAAGATGGATTTAATTACTTGGCGTTTTGTGACATATTACCAGAATTGGTTTTGCAGCTATTCATATTTCTTGCCTGCACTACATTAGCCACATGTATTCCAAAGTAATTCTAGGTTTTTTGCTGTTTTTCGGAAGTCAATTTTCTACAGCTAATCACGCTATTTATTTATCTGTAGTAGAGATAAGTAGAAATGCTATTTCTATAAAAGTGTTTTCGGATGACCTTCAAGACGTAATTAGAAACTACAGCGTGGAGTATTTAGTTAATCATCAAACTAATTTCTTCGATCTTAATAAGGAGATAATTAACTCTTACTTTAATGATACTTTCAAAATAGAAATCAATGGGAAAAGCCAGTCATTTAAGCTGGTGAGTAGTAAAAAAGAGAATGATGCTCATTTCCTCTATTTCTCATTTGAGAATCAACTTTCTTGGGTCAAAATGGAGTTACGTGGAGATTTTTTTACAGAGTTATTTCCCGATCAATCGAATATAATTACGGTGATAAATGACGGCAATAAATACTATGCCAGACTCACAAAATCAAATCCTTCTTATACTCTTACTTTTGATTAAATAAATCTAGCAAGCCTTGCGATGTTACTTTCACTCCTGTTTCAATCGAAGCTTTTGGTTCCGGGTAATAGAAAGGGGAGTGCAGCCCTGGAAGATCACCTGATTGTATTCTGGTATCAGGCACAGTACCTAGCCAATAAAGTACGGTAGGTACTTTGTCTTTTGTGGTTCCATACATAGAGAAATCTTCTCCTACCATTTGAGGTTCAGCGTATACTACGTTTTCTTCCCCTATGACCTTAGTAGCTGATGCGGTCAATTTATCAACGAGTTCTGGATTGTTATAATTGGCGGGTGTAAATAATTCTGGAATAATAACCTCAGGCATCTTATTTTCTGGTACGCCAGCTGCAATTGCAACACCTCTGCTTATCTCTCTTATTCTTTTATGCACCATTTGGCGAACTTCTTCTTTATAAGTTCTCACGGTAAGTTTTAGTATCACTTCATCAGGAATGATGTTGTGTTTGATTCCTCCTTGAATAGCTCCTACAGTTACCACTGCCGATTCTGTTGGTTTTAGATTTCGACTCACAATTGTTTGTAAATCCATCACAATCATACTTGCAATAACTACAGGATCAATAGACATATGCGGAGATGCGCCATGAGCTCCTTGACCAAACACTTTGATGTCGATACTTTCTGTATTAGCCATCGTATACCCTTTTCCAAAACCAACTTGGCCTGCAGGAATACTTGGGCTAGAGTGTAATCCTACACCATAATCTGGCACTCCAAATCGATCATATAATCCATCTTCTAGCATCGCTCGAGCACCTGCACCAATTTCTTCAGCTGGCTGCCCAATAAGCATCAAAGTTCCTTTCCATTCATCTTTCATTTCTACCATTGCTCTGGCTGTTCCCAATAAAGAAGTCATGTGGATGTCGTGCCCGCAAGAGTGCATGGTTGGTACCACCACTCCATTATCCTCCATAGTAAAAGTACTTGCATAGTCTAGGTTTGTTTTCTCCACCATTGGTAAAGCATCCATGTCTGTTCTATATAGAATAGTTGGACCTTTTCCGTTTTTCAAAATGCCAACAATCCCATAGCCTCCGATATTTTCAGTTACTTCAAATCCAGCTTTTCTTAGTTCAGTTGCAAGTGCCTGAGATGTCTCTTTTTCTTTTAGAGAAACCTCGGGATATTGATGCCTTTGCTTATAGAAATCAATTAAATAACCAATATCAGTACTGAGATACGCATTGATTTTTTCTGATGCATTGTCAGGATTGGAAAATGCACTTAGCACTAGTAAAGGCAGAAGTAGTAAATATTTCATAGAATTTAAAGTTAAGCAGATTTAGGAGTTTAGATCACCTCTTCTTTAGTTCAAATAAATCAGTTCTTCGATCTTTTAAATTTCTCACACTACCAAATTGGTTTAATTGATTAACAAGATCTATATCCACGTCGGCAATCAAAATCATCTCCGTATTAGGGGTAGCTTCCGCTTTTATTCCATTGGAAGGAAACGCAAAATCACAAGGAGTAAATACCATTGATTGAGCAAACTGAATGTCCATGTTATGAACATTTGGTAGGTTTCCAACACTTCCAGCAATTGCCACATAACACTCATTTTCAATAGCACGTGCCTGTGCACAATTCCTTACTCTAGAATACCCGTTTTGTGTGTCGGTAAGAAATGGAACAAATAGAATATCCATTCCTTCGTCTGCTAATAATCTTCCTAACTCAGGGAACTCAACATCATAGCAAATAAGAATACCAATTTTTCCACAGTCTGTATCAAAGGCATGAATTTTAGAACCTCCTTGCATACCCCATACCTTAGCTTCATCGGGAGTTACATGTAGTTTTTCATATCGCTCCACACTACCATCTCTTCTGCATAAGTATCCTACATTATATAATCTATCCCCAACTATTTCAGGCATACTACCTGTGATGATGTTGATATTGTAGGAAATTGCTAATTGCGAGAATCGCTGTACAATTTCTGTAGTATGTCCCGCTAACTCACGAATAGCATCCGGTTCCGATAGATGATTATTCTCCGCCATAAGAGGAGCATTGAAAAATTCAGGAAACAACGCGAAATCTGATCTATATCCGGATACAGCGTCAATAAAGTATTCAGCTTGCTGCATGACATCATCAAGGCCATTGTATGGACGCATTTGCCACTGAATCAGTCCTAGTCTTACTACTTTTTTATTGACAGCTGCTTTATTACTTTGTTTTTCGTAGTAAATATTATCCCATTCAAGTAATACTGCATATTCATTAGAATCTTTATCTCCCTCTAAATAGTTCTTTAGAATTCTTGATGGATGAAAATCATTCGAGATTTGAAAGTTCAAAACAGGATCATGAATCTCTTTTTTCTTTACTTTCTCAATGTAGACTTTTGGAGTAATATTTTCGGAATATTTATGATAATTTGGAATTCGTCCGCCAAAAGCAACCCCTCTGAGATTCAGCCTTTCACAGAGTTCTTTTCTATAATCATATAATCTTCTACCAAGTCTTAATCCACGAAATTCAGGCTTTATAAAAAGATCTATTCCATAAAGCGTATCAGCATTTTCATCATGCGTTTTGAAAGTATAGCTGTCAGTGATTTCCTTATAAGTATGCCTTCTATCTACTTTGTTTGAATCTACAATTATGGATAGTGCACAGCCAGCAAGTTGATTATTTACTTTAATAATTACTTGACCTTCCGGGAAAAGCTTGATCAAAGTTTTTACTTGATCTAGTGACCAATATGCATTTGCCATATTGGTATATGAAGCTATCATCGCTTCTTTCAAATCCTGATAGTCAGTAGCTTTTAAGTAGATCAGTTCTATATTTTCTATATCTTCCATTTGATTTAGATAGATGATTTTTTAGTGTTTAGCAACTAATGCTCCGCAAGTTGGATACTTTTTAGTTGAGTTTAGACACCTTTATCTTTGATGTTTGGAATATTTTTTTGAAGTTCTCAAAATCAACCTTTTTTATCCGTGAATGAAACAATGAAAGAACCGAAATTCAAGCATTTTCATACATTAAGAACCCGCCTTTTTATACTAGTGTTCGGAACTGACACTCCGGGAGGTAGGATGTTCGATGTTATTCTTCTATGGGCTATTGTGTTCAGTATAGTGACAGTGATGCTTGAAAGTGTAAAAGAGATAAAGGAGCATTTTGATCTTATTTTCACAGTATTAGAGTGGACATTCACCGCCTTTTTTACCATTGAGTATCTATTGAGAATTTTCATTACAAAAAAGCCAAAAACGTATGTTCTAAGCTACTATGGTATCATTGACTTGCTTGCTTTATTGCCTACTTACATTACCATATTTGTCAGTGGAGGAAGCTACTTAGTGGTAATTAGAGCGATCAGATTGCTTAGAATTTTTAGAATATTAAAGCTAACAAGGTATATTCAGGAAGCTCAAGTATTGGCGGATGCATTAAAAGCCAGCAGTCGTAAGATTTTGGTTTTCATAGGAGCTGTTTTTACACTCGTATTAATTACTGGAACGTTGATGTATTTAATAGAAGGTGGTCAAAATGGATTTACCAGTATTCCTAGAAGTATTTATTGGGCCGTCGTAACAGTAACAACTGTAGGATATGGGGATATTGCTCCAGGAACTGTTTTAGGTCAAATTTTCGCTACTGTTTTAATGCTCACAGGGTATGCTATAATTGCTGTTCCTACAGGTATCATGACATCTGAAATAAACAAAGCGGCTAAGGAGGAGAAACGAATAGAGAAAATTAAAACCCAAAAAGCTTGTGATAGGTGTGCTACATTCAACTTAGCTGAGGCTAATTATTGTAGCAAATGCGGTGAGAAGTTTGGA
>CAYGTD010000253.1:0-5622 GCA_964352725.1 uncultured Roseivirgaceae bacterium | reverse complement strand
TTGTCAAGCATTGTTTTTTTCTGATTCCTTATTCTTCTCCAGCTCCTCTACTAATTGAGCTACCGAAAAATAACGCATTCATGAAAATTTTATTTGTTCCATACCAAAATGCTCTAAAGTTAGGATTGTCAGCAAGCGTAATCACTTTTCCTCTACCTACATTGGAGATGGTCACCGCTGGTGAACCTTTAAACCTATCCAGATTTTCTTTGGAAACATAGCCTGATAAAAGTGGACTAGAAGTATAAACAAAAGGATTTGCATAAGCATTCTTCGATTTCTCCATTACCAAGTTATGATTTCTAAAAAGAGGAATTCGGTCGCTCTCAAGTCCATAGGCCAATGGGTGAGTGAGATCAACTTTTGCTTCAAATATGGAACCTCCTGTTACTTGTGCTCCACGTTCTTCGTCTAAGTTCTCATATGATTTATAGCTCTCCTCATCATCGCTATCATCTTTCGCGTATTTCACACTTGTTATTTCACTGTCGCTCAACCATTTCCCCCCGTTCTTCCATGCAATCACTACACCACCTTGAGATATCCATTCTTTGAGATTTTTCTTTTGTCCATCACTAAGAGAGCCCCACATATTTGGGATAATAATTCGATTATATCTTGAAAGATCACGACCTAATCGATCAACAGATAAAAGAGTCACTTTCATCTTGTAACGCTGATCCAACAAATGCCAAACCTCACCGGCTTCATTGCTACTCACACCACCTTCGACTAATACGGCCACCTTTGGCTCTTGTATAGTAGAATTACTTCGGCTCCCCAAGTCAACTCCCGTTGCAGCTAGTCCAGTCTTTAGCGAATATACATTTACGCCATCTTCTGCGACAATAGTATTGATAGTGGATTCGATCAAATTTCGTTTGTCCTCTTGTACACCCACAGGAATAATCATAGTCCCCCTAGGATAAGTTCTATTTCCATCAGAGTGCGTTTCATGAAGCATCTGAACAACTACTTTTCTACTTAGCAAACGATTGGCCGCTCTAAAGCCCAAATACCCGTAAGGTTCTATGGCATAAGCATAAGCACCTTTTCCTCCAATCAATTCTGCTTTAGGTGCCTGAATACTTGTGACACGATCACCTTTCCCACCTAAATCTTTACTCCCTAATTCTGCATAATTTAAGTTAAATGCCAAGGGCATTGTCCATGTGGATACATCGTAGAATAAGCTATCATTAAATGTTGTTCTAGTCTCAAAAATTGCTTTCGCTAATCGATATTGAGGTTGATCCATTGGGACTATGTAAGCCGATCCTGACTCAAATTGCTTCCCGTTTTTATTCATGGAATTTTTCAACTCGTATACTTCCACCTGATGTTGAATCAGCATTTTCACAAGTTCAAAGTTTTTGACTTGATCTTTGGATGATCCAAATACATATCCTTTCACTACATCTTTAGACGCCAGACTGGCTGCATCAGCATAAAATTCTTTTTGATAATCCAAGAACTCTTGACGGTGAGCAATTCCTGATGCCATTGTAGAGAGTGATGCCGTAAAGTGATTTTTTACTGCCATCGGGAAAGTAAGAATTCCAAAATCGTTTTCTTGAGCATGTCCTCTTGAGCTAGCTTGTTCAAAAAGAATTCCTACACCTCCATTTACATCAGGATATGTAGATCCCTTGCCAACGTAGAAATCGTCAAAACCTTCTTCACTGAAATATAGTGACCCAATCTCATCTAAATATTTTGCATGAAACTTCGCCATTTTGTTAGTGAGATCTACATTCTTATCTGGAGTCAATGGAAATTTTCTTGCAGGTATTCCTGGTTGAAAAAAGAAGGTAGAATTAGTACCCATTTCATGATGATCTGTCAATATATTAGGCTTCCACTCGTGAAATCGTTGGATTCTGCCTCTAGATTCTGGATGTTGAATTGGGAGCCAATCTCTATTTAAATCAAACCAATAGTGATTAGTTCTCCCCCCTGGCCATGCTTCGTCATATTCTCTGTCATTTGGATCTGGATTGATGACATGAGAACGATGTGTATTTACCCAGCTGGCAAATCGATTGAGTCCGTCTGGATTAAAGGATGGGTCTATGATGATGATGGAATTTTTCAATAACTCATCAATCTCTGAACCACTAGCCGCAGCTAAATAATAGGCCGTTAATAAAGAGGCGTTAGAGCCACTTGCTTCATTTCCGTGAATTGAATACCCAAGCCACATCACAATTGGCATATCGGTAGTGTTCATACTTCCAGATTGTGAGGGATCACTTAGTCTTTTATGCTCTGATTTTATCTGATCGATTCTTGCCAAATTCTCTGGAGAAGATACGATTAGTTGCATTAATGGCCTTCCCTCGTATGATTTTGCAAATTCTTCTAATATCATTCTATCTGAAGATTTAGCTATTTCCCTTATGTAATAGATCAGTTGATCATGACTCACATGCCACTCTCCTGGATGGTACCCCAAGAGGCTCTTAGGAGTTGGTATGTCAGGATTGTACGATCCTTCGGGCAAGTAGTAGCTCATGTCTACTTGAGCAAAAGTGGATAGAGAAAATACGGTGAGCAGTACTGTGAGTAGCTTCTTCATAAAATTAGATTTTGTAATGACTAAACTAGCAAAATGAATGAGTAGTTGAAAGCAAGGTTGGATGAAAGGAAAATGTGTGATATGAAGGTCTTAAGAATCTTTAAAAAACTCTTCAATAGCGTCAACGGCACACTTCTTTCGTTCCCCTTCTATTCCTGAAACAACCGCATAGGGTAGTCCATGATCATCTAGGTATTTTTTATAAACAGAAAAAAAGTGCTTCCGCATCGTTGGATGTTCTCTCTGCGGGTCAGGCGTCCACACAATGTCAATATTGTTGAGTAAGTAGAAATCGTATTTTCTGGTTTGTAATTGATTTTCAATCCACTCGTCAGTAGAGCCGTATTTATGATCACTCCAAATTTTGATTACGATTAAGTTAGTATCGCAAAACAGGTAATCGTTGGCGTATTCCTTCTTATCATTTTCCCAATCAAGCTGCGTTTCGGCTATAAGCTTCAGATCACTTTGCTCATAATCCCTACCCAATCTATCAAGGTAGAATCGTGCATATTCGGGCACCCATTCTGTGTTATAATGGTAAGATAAGTGTTGACACAATTCACTCTTACCAGTAGATTCTGGCCCAATTACAGCAACTTTTTTGATCATAATTTTAAGATTGTTCCATTAATAACTTTCGCTTCCATGACGTAAGTCCCATGACAGCCAGTACAGTAAAAACCAAAAATTGAAGACTGGTAAATGGCAGTCCTTTGTAGATATAGAGCGGAATTGAAATCAAATTGCAAGCAATCCAAAAATACCAATGTTCTATTTTTTTTAACGCCATCAGATACATAGCGGTAATGGCAAGTCCAGTTGTAATAGCATCAAAAACTGGAACATCACTATCAGTAAAGTTTTCAAGTATATACCAGATGAGTATTGCGGATAAAACAAAGGTTCCAATGTTTACAACATGCCCTCCTCCTAACGTACTAGATATAGGTATCTGACTCGAGCCAGCATCTTTCGTATTTTTCCAATTCCACCAGCCAAATACACTCATCAGAAAATAATAGACGTTGATCCCCGTATCTGCATATAGTTTGTACTTATAGGTGATGTAGACATAAATCAGCACGCTCACTATTCCTATTGGATATACTAGAATTTTTTCTTGCTTGCTGTACCAAACACTAAGAATGCCACAGATCACAGCTATTGCTTCTAGCCATGTAGTCTCTAATAATTGATGCCAAAATGCACTCCAGATATCCATGATTCAGTTATTTTGACACAAAGCTTACGATTTTAATATTTATTTTAATATTTATCGGATTAATCATGCAAACCAACATAATTTTGCGCGGCAAATAATAGTTCCAGACCTTTATTATTTGCTATGAGCACAAACGACAAATTTCTCTTTGAAGCCCTCACCTATGATGACGTGCTTCTTCTCCCAGCTTACTCTGATATTTTACCACGAGATACAGATACTTCTGCTCAAATCACACGTAATATTCGATTGAATATTCCGCTGGTTTCAGCTGCTATGGATACTGTAACAGAATCCAAACTAGCTATTGCAATGGCATTGGAAGGCGGCATTGGCATTATTCATAAGAATATGACCATAGACCAGCAGGCAATCCATGTAAGAAAGGTAAAGCGTTCGCAAAGTGGTATGATCCTCGACCCAATTACTTTGGATGTGAATAGTACTGTAGGTGATGCCGAGGCGATTATGAAAGAAAACAAGATTGGTGGAATTCCTGTAGTAGATAAAGACAACAAGCTAATTGGCATTGTAACCAATCGTGATCTTCGTTTTGAGAAGCAGCCCAAAAAGCCAGTAAAGGATATCATGACCACTAATAATTTGATAACCGCCACTGCTGAAGTTGGTTTGAATGAGGCAGAAGCAATTCTTCAGGAATACAAAATTGAAAAGCTTCCAATTGTCGATAAAGAAGGACACTTAACTGGACTGATTACCTATAAGGATATTTTAAAGAACAAGGACAGACCTAATGCTTGTAAAGACGAATATGGTCGATTGAGAGTAGGGGCTGCAGTAGGAGTAACACCAGATATTAATGATCGAATAGCTGCACTCGTTAAAGCAGGGGTGGATTTGGTTAGCATTGATACAGCTCATGGTCACTCAAAAGGAGTGATAGATATGGCCAAACAGGTAAAGAAGTTATTCCCAGATTTAGAAATGATTGTAGGTAATGTAGCAACTGGAGCTGCTGCAAAAGCTTTGCAAGAAGCTGGTGCAGATGCAATAAAAGTGGGTGTAGGACCTGGGAGTATTTGTACTACACGAGTTATCGCAGGAGTCGGAATGCCCCAGCTTTCAGCTGTTTACGAATCTGCTCAGGCGATAAAAGGAACAGGAGTACCGATTGTTGCTGATGGTGGAATACGATTCTCTGGTGACGTAGTAAAGGCCATTGCTGGCGGTGGTAACACTGTGATGATTGGTTCATTACTAGCAGGAACAGAAGAAGCTCCTGGTGAGGTGATTCTGTACGAAGGAAGAAAGTTTAAATCGTATAGAGGTATGGGGTCTGTAGAGGCGATGGAAGAAGGATCGAAAGACAGATATTTCCAAGACGCAGAAGATGATATCAAAAAATTGGTGCCAGAAGGAATAGTTGGGAGAGTCCCATTCAAAGGGTCAGTACAAGAAGTGCTATATCAAATGGTAGGAGGATTGAAAGCAGGAATGGGTTATTGTGGAGCAGGCACTATCGAAAAGTTACAGGAGGCGAAATTTGTTAGAATTTCAGGAGCGGGCGTGGCTGAAAGTCACCCTCATGATGTGCATATTACGAGAGAAGCACCGAATTACAGTAGGAAGTGATAAATAGACTCAAGACATAAGATTTTAGATTGAATCATCTATCGTCTTATGTCTTGTACTAGCTTATACAATCTTTAATCTAAGGATAAAATCATCCTCTTAATCTCTACTGCCTTTTCAAAATGGTCTAGCTTTTTATCAAGGATCCACCATTTTGCTACTTCCATTAAGAGTTCAGGATTGTCATTTTTATTGGCAAAGAAGGCGTAGAAAGAAAGACCTACAT
>CAYGTD010000252.1:0-5678 GCA_964352725.1 uncultured Roseivirgaceae bacterium | reverse complement strand
GCACTCAACTATCATAAAGTGAAGCATTTACCTTTATTAGGTGTTTAATACAGCGTAGTTAATGAAATCATATCCCATTTATACCGTTGATTCTTTCACGAATAAAGCTTTTAAAGGAAATCCTGCAGGCGTTTGCTTGGTAGATGAACCCATTGATGATGGTAGTATGCTGGCGATTGCACAAGAACTCAATTTATCAGAAACAGCTTTTGTCACCCAGGTGAACGATCACTACAGCATAAGGTACTTTTCACCTATCCAAGAAATTCCTCTTTGTGGTCATGCTACGTTGGCAGCAGCTAAGATCTTATTCGAAGAAAAGTCACTGAATGAAATTCATTTCATCACAAATAGTCGCGTTGATCTACGTATAAAAAGATCAGAAGAGCAAATAGAAATGGCTTTTCCTCGCTATTCCACCATCCAATCAAGTGCTTCAGACAAACTCCTTAAAGCACTAGGAATCAATCAATTAAATGATGTTAGGTACAATAAAGAAAACAATATTTTAATGCTAGTCATTGGTGAGGATGTTTTAGAGAGTTTAAGTCCAGACTATAACGCACTAATTATGTCTCACGATTCTATCAATGGGGTACTAGTGACGTCAGGTTCAAGTGGAAAGTATGATTTCAAATCAAGGTATTTCTGGCCATGGAGTGGGGGCAATGAAGATCCTGTTACTGGTGCGATACAAACATTTATGGCTCCATACTGGGCTGCAAAATTGAATAAAAACCACTTAACTTCATTTCAGGCATCCAAACGAACAGGTTTTATGGAGGTTGTTGTTGAAACTGAAAAAATAGTAATTAGAGGCAATGCTGTCATTGTTATTAAAGGAATTTTAACAGTATAAAGTCCTATTAATACGTATAATGTGGTTATTTTCGAATCAATGACGAAATTCATATTTGTCCTTTTCCTTTCAATAAGTATTTCTTCTTTTTCACAGTCTCTAGATCAGCTTGAAATCAGAGGCAACTACACTTCAATAGATTCTGTTCAAGCAGTCGAAGCATATCTCCAAGCGAGAAAAGCAGTCGAACTGATGTATTTAGATATGTTATCTATAAAGAATTCGATTAATGAAAACGAAGAATGGATTAAGAGTATAGCTTTTGAAAAATGGCTTGGATCTTCAAAAAAATCAGGAATTAGTTACAGAAGAATTAAACAAATTCATTCTAAATTTCAGAATCGAAAAGTTGTTCTGTATGTCACGAAGAAAAATAGGGGTAGGTGTACTGGCTGGATCAGTGCCTGGACTTTGCCTCATGGCAAAATAAATATTAGACTCTGCGAGGATTTTTTCATGTATCGAACAAATCTCCAAGAAAAAGTATTAGTGCACGAAATGGGACATGAGACAGGATTACTTTCACACCACAGAATTCATGGCTGCCGTGCAGCATTAAGAGCCGCTTCTAACGACCCTAATCTGGCTAAGCGAAGCACCGAAAACTATGCTTGGTTAGCAATGAGTTATATAGGCATTGAATGCATTTCGCGTTAAGTGACTTTTGCTTGTTTCACTTGTTTGCCCGATTAACATCATTTGGTATTCGTTTATTCTAATTTGCAGCAAGGAGTCAGTAAAGTGATCAATTAATCGTTACCTTAACATAGTAAAGAACCATTTTTATGGTTGACTAGGTTCTGGATCTACTTGCAGCTCTAACTTAAGATTTTATGCCAATTTATAAACTCATCTTTAGCTACTTACTAACTACAGTTGTCTTTTTTGCCATTGATTTACTTTGGTTAGGCGTTATTGCAAAAGGATTCTACAGTCGCCACTTAGCTAATTTTTTGTCTCCCGAGGTAAATTGGGTGGCAGCTATAGTCTTTTATCTACTATTCATTATTGGCATTTTTATCTTTGCTATCCTACCTGCTGTAGAAAAACAATCATGGATTCATGCGCTGATATACGGTGGTCTTTTTGGCTTTTTTGCATACGCTACTTACGATTTAACCAATCTAGCCACTTTAAGCAATTGGCCCATTAGAGTAGTGATTGTGGACATCATCTGGGGATTGGTATTGACGGCATCTGTGAGTATTTCAGGATACTTCATCACCTTATGGATAAATAGATGAAAGCTATTTTTCTAGAAAGTGCATTCATGCTTGTTTTATATGCCATCTTTTGGTTCCTACTTTCCATCCTGAAAAAGCGTAATGATCTAGCAGACATTGCCTGGGGACTTGGTTATGTACTACTTTGTGGCTATCAGGCAATAACTCAACCACTACATCCAGTAGCAGTTGTATGCTTTATACTTGTCGGGATATGGGGCATACGCCTGAGTATATTTCTCTCTATTCGCAACAGAAATAAGCCTGAAGATTTTCGATATGCACAATGGCGAAAAGAGTGGGGTAATCACTTTTATATCAGATCCTTTCTCCAGGTCTATTTGTTGCAGGCATTTTTCCTGTTGATAATTATCTCTCCTGTCTTATTCGCCGTATCGGTTAACACATCTGAATGGACGCTCTACACTGTATTGGGTATCCTCGTTTGGTTGATTGGTTTTTATTGGCAAAGTGTAGGTGATGCTCAATTATTACATTTTGTACAAAATCGCAAACACAAAGAGGCCATTTTAGACACTGGCCTTTGGAGCTATTCGCGGCATCCTAATTACTTCGGTGAAATTACGATGTGGTGGGGAGTATATATTGTGATCTTTCCATTGACAGGAAGTTTACCATTCATTATTGGGCCGATCACCATCACCATTTTAATCCGCTATGTGTCTGGTGCGCCCATGCTCGAGCGGAGATATGAACAGAATGAGAGGTATCAAACATACAAAAAACGAGTGCCTATCTTATTTCCAAAGATTGGGCAAAGAGTAAAGAATAAACTTGATGAATAGCTAGAGAACACCGTTGGTGATCTGGCTAAATAAAATAATTTGATAGTCTATTAAACGTATAGAAAATGGGTTCATTGTCTATTCAAAAATGAATAGTTAGCTTTTTTATAGAGGCAATATATATGGTGATCATCGAACCATCATTTCTATTCATCGAATATCAAAACAGTTTATCAATTGATAAGTTAAGTCGCTGAACAAAGTAAAAAATAAACATCAATGAGTGATTTATATAGGTTGGTTTACACAAGTGTCAGAAAATCTTCTTGCGACGAACAGGAAATTCAAAGCATATTGGAATCGTGTAAACGGAATAATCCTAAACGTGATGTTACAGGAATTTTACTGCATAAAAAAAGCAGATTCATTCAATACATTGAAGGTTCAAAGGAAGATGTGACAGAGTTGTATGAGCTAATCAAAAATGATTCAAGACATACAGCAGTCAATCAGCGAAATTTTGAAAAAATCGATCAACGGATATTTCCTAGTTGGGAAATGGGATACAACGATGTTGATAGTGTCAAATTCAATACGGATGTTACTAAAAAAGATGAGGAAACATTCAATGGAATTTTACATGATGAGTTGGATTTTAATGACAATGGCATGAGAATACTGCAATTATTTGTCTCAATGTCATAAATAATGGCTGAAAATTGAAAGTCCGATCCATTATTTTAATGGACGGACTCTATTCATATCTCTAACCCTTCCTTTTCTATTCGCTCATACTGACTGTTGATGAAAAGTATCAAGATGCCAAATAAGACGGCCACCAGAATCAAGATGTTATTCAGAAAACCATCTACGCTAAATGAAATTCGAATCAGAATGGTAGAAATGATGAAGCCTGAGTTTCGTATGAAGACATTGAATTTTGTGGTATGAAAAAAGGAGAAAAGAAGGAGAAGTACATCTGTAAGTATTAGCAGCGTAAAAAACTCATCAAAAAAGATGTTATTAATGTCTATGAAGCTTGTTCCTTGCTCATTGATAGCATTCAAACCATGGAACCAGTCATTGATCCATCCAAGGAAACTGTAAACTGCCATCACAATGATAACAGGCACAAGTAGGGAAGCCATTATTTTCTTTCGTCGCACAAAAATCTGCACTTTTGATGGTAATGTATCAACAGCGATTTTAGATCTCTTCTTGGCACTAAGTCGATGAAAAAAATAGATCATCAGAAAGAGTAATAGCGTAGACACAATGTCGTAGGTAAACTGCAAATCGTATTTATCTTCAAACCAATTGATAGACAAATCTAGGTTGGCCAAATCTTTAAAGATTCGACGAATGACAATGAGAGTGATAATCTCGTATTGTTTAGAAATATAATCAGAGGTAGAGTAGGGTATATGGTATACAAGTAAGTAGACTTCAAACAGAAGGATGAGGGAAAATGGAGTATAGATGGCAGAAATGGGATTGGTAAGGAGTTCGGTCTGAAACGGGACATTAAGAATGCCCACATTAACCATCCCGATCAGGGATAGGTGTATGATGAAGCTGATAATGGATGCCCATATGATGGCACTCTCAGCATTTTCCCTCGTTTTTTTAGAGAGTAAGAAATCATAGTATTTACTAAAGGAGTCAGACACAAAGTATCAACTGATTCATCCTCAAATTGTTGATCAAATAATAAGAATGTTTAACAATTATGGATAAATATTAAACAAAACAAGTCCAAATCTATTGTATATGTATGAAATCATTTGAAAAACACATATTTAAATCGGGTACTCTAACCACATTAGCTTTAATTCTTTACTTCTTATTCATGCGTTTACTTGGGTTGGCTGAAATAACAGAATTGCGTGCTCTAAATGCGCTCATCATGTTTGCAGGAGTTTTCTACACCATTAAAGAGTTCAAAGAAGGAAATTTCGATAATGATTTTAACTATTTATCCGGTATTGGTATTGGTTTTTTCACAGGTATCATCATAGCCATTTCATTTTCCGTCTTCGTGGGTATATACTTAATGATCGATCCAGTATTTCTAGCAGCAATCGTTGCAGATAACCCACAGAAAGAATTCCTCAATCCATTAGCTGCGTCAATGGTTATTTTTATTGAAGCTGTTGCCTCTGGCTTTCTATTTTCATATGTCTCCATGCAATGGCTAAAAGATGATAAGGTGGTAGAGCAGAAAAGCGTAGGGTAAATAGTCAAATAAAATTATTAGCAAATAGTTAGTTGTTGGGATAAATATTGATATAAATCGCACATCAATTTTATGGAGACATTCTCTAACAATCCCACGGAATATTGACTTAATAGCGTATGAAATCCATAGTGATAGCAGGAGCCTCAGGTTTTATTGGTCGTTGGTTTATTCATCATTATCATACAAAATATCACATCATTGCACTCACTAGAGGCATTGTTAAAGACGATAATTATCCTAACGTAAAATGGCGTACAGTTGACCTGTATTCTCTTTCAAGCACCACAGAGGCATTAAAAGGGGCAGATTATGGATTATACCTGGTGCATTCCATGCAACCTTCTACACGATTGAATCAAGGTAGTTTCGAGGATACCGACCTATTGCTTGCGGACAACTTTAGTAGAGCCGCTGAGCAAAATGGTTTAGAGCAAATCGTTTTCGTTGGAGGTATTTTACCGAAAGACACAAGCGACTATTCTACTCACTTACAGAGTCGTTTTGAGACTGAACAAACGCTAGCGAGCAGATCGGTACCTATTACGGCCATCAGAGCTGGAATCATTATTGGTGCGGGAGGCTCGTCCTTTGATATTATCAAAAAATTAGTG
>CAYGTD010000251.1:0-5681 GCA_964352725.1 uncultured Roseivirgaceae bacterium | reverse complement strand
GAATTATTTCGCAATAATGTATTTGGCTTGTTCCAAATCTCAGCGGTGAGTAGAATACTATCCCCAGGTTTTAGAGGTTCTTCCAACACATAGATATCAAAATTGAATACAGTATCCTCCAAAACCATTTTGGCTGATCTGTCAAAAGTGAATGTACTTGGATATCCATTATGGTTAAGAATCAGTGAATCAATTATAACATCACTCTTATTTACACTTAGGAAATCTCCTTTTGCCTTGAAGTCACGGCTCTCAGGAACTAAATCCATGGTCACCTTTACATCAATAATCCTCGGTTGCACTTTGCCTTCAAACTTACCGTACAGTTTCTCTTGCTCAACTTGCAGCTCCTCACGCTCCTTAGACGATTGATACTCGTTCGCTACATTATTTGTGTAATAAATCCAGCCACCAATACTTAAGAAAGCAATAAAGGTGAATGAAAAAGCGATTTTCAAAGGGGTAGTGAAATTTTGAAGACCAGCGCTAACTCTATTTTTGATAGAAGTAGGCATTCCTCTTTTCCAGAATGCTATAGAGACAATATAAAGAGACACTCCAAACAGTAACCAGTAGATCTTATAAATAAAGTAGCCTGTCAATGAAGTACCATATCCATCCATTGGAGAGTAAACAGTATTTGGGCCCTGGTTGAATTTGAAGATGGATTGCTCCACCCCGATGCTATCCATGAAACTGATTCCAATTCCCAGACCAAGGGTCACGAAAAATCCAAGTAGATAATTAGGAATAAGTGTTTGAATGAAGATAGCAAGCAAACCGTAAGCTATGATACTCCACAGCCTAATGCCATAGAGTTCTCCAAGGTATAGCCCAACTTCATATTCATAAAAGCCGGCATATGACTGGATTAATACGCCACTTATGAGAATAAGAGCTAGTAATACGCACTGTACTTTCACAAGTGCTATAAATCTTGAAAGAAGAAATGCCCAGTTGGGAAAAGAGGTTACATCAACTAATTGATTGATCTTAGAAATTCGACTTCTGTGCATCAACATCCCAGCATATAAGTATGTAATAGGAAGCAAAGCAATGGTAATGAAAACACCCCCTGCTATCTGTAGCATTTGCCATGTAACAGGATATGTGGATGTCCCATAAATCTGCTGACCAACTGCAAGGGTAGTAGTGAGAATAAGCAGCCCAAATAACGAAATGATGATGAAGGGCCAGCTTTTTACTACAAATAGAAAGTCGTAGTTAGATAGTTTCCAGGCTCCCTTTAGCTGGTGAACAAATCCGTAATCGAAGCTAATCTTCGGCAGGTTAATTCTAACCATACTTCCAAAGTTACTTTTTACTACACGCTCTCCTTTTACTTTCTTGAATGAAAAAGATAGCGCATTGTGCGAGAACTGAAATACTCTATATACACCGAAGAAAACTAACAAACCTAACCCTCCCCAGATAAGACGATTGTAAATGACATAGCCAGTGAATGGAAGTGCATTTTCGTTTTGCTCATTTACTGTCCAGTATTCGGTGTAATAGTTATTGGCAGCAGCTCCAAATGGTTCAAGCAATGCTCCGACTACTTTATCATCTAGTTGCCCAAAGATAGTTTCTGCTAATCCTTGTAATAGAAATAAGGCGATAATCGCGACAAAACCTGATGCGATATTCCTAGAAAATGTGACAACTGCAAAAACAATAGCACTAAAGAAAACAAGGTTGGGAATAACATATATCAAGTATGGCTGGAAATAATTAATCAACTTGAAGTCTCCCAATAAATCTGGATTGGAACCTGGTAGATACCCACCCACCATTGCTCCTAAAGCAATAGAGAAAAGAACGAGTATTGTTATCACCAAACTGCTCAAGTATTTTGCTAAAATGTAATCTGCTTTCCCGAAAGGGTAGGAATAGAGCACATTACTGGTATTACTATTGTAGTCTTTGTTGATTGTACCACCAACGATGGATGGAATCAAGAAGAAAGCCACAATTGAAAAGCCATTGATGAAGCCATTCAATGAAAAAGCGGAATTCATATAAGATATAGAGCTTCGAGTAACCGAAACATCATCGAAAAGGCCTACAGCAGAACCCATTGCCAAAGTAGAAATGACAAACAAAACGCCGAAATAGATATAAAATAGTGGATTCTTAAACCAGTACTTTATCTCAAAAGAGAATATTTGAAGAAACATAGTGTTAGCTGATTTAAGATTAAGAAACTGCTTTATCAGAACCAAGAGTTGTGAAATACACATCCTCCAAATTGGCCTCTACTCTTTCAAATCCCTCCCCAGGCTTTTCCGACCCTTTCACTCTTATGTTTACTGTATTATCTTCATTAAAGTTGGAAGAAATCACACTGTATTTTTGTTCCTCAGCTTCTAGATCCTCTCGCTCTATTACCTTTTTCCAAATTTTTCCATCAATTTCCTTGACCGATTCCATTGGTGTTTTATGCATTAGGATTCTTCCTCCATTAAGGATCGCCATATCTGTGCACAGCTCCTTTACATCGTCTACTATGTGAGTGGAGAAAATCACGATGTTATTTGTCCCAATCTCTCGCAGCACATTCAAAAATCTTTGCCTTTCAGTTGGATCAAGGCCTGCGGTGGGCTCATCTACGATGATCAATTTCGGGTCATTCAATAGCAATTGGGCAATACCAAATCGCTGTTTCATTCCTCCCGAATACTTTGCCACATGTTTTTTTCTCACCTCATAAAGGTTGGTTACTTCTAAGGCTCTTTTTACTATGGCCTCTCTTTCAGATTTTTTAGCAATTCCTTTGAGCGTTGCGAAATAATGAAGCAAATCTTCTGCAGACATTTTCTCATATACGCCAAATTCCTGTGGGAGATATCCTAATCTTTTCCTAAAGTTTAATTGATCTTGATGAATATTCATATCATCCAAAAACACTTCCCCTTCATCTGGATCTTGAAGTGTAGCAATAGTTCTCATCAAAGACGATTTACCAGCGCCATTGGGTCCAAGTAGCCCAAACATTCCTGATTTAATGTCTATAGAGACGTTATCAATGGCTTTTACGCCATTTTTATAAGTTTTAGATAGGTTAGAAATTGTGAGTTGCATCTGGTTATGTTTGATTCTGCTTTAGTTAGTAACCTGCAACTTAAAAAAATTACATCTAGCAGTAAGAATATTTTCTTAATCAAATATATTTTGAATGAAAAAAATGACAGTATCCATGAAAGAAATAAAAAAAAGAGTCGCTTATCTAACAGAAAAACTCCAATTACAAGAGCATCCTGAAGGTGGATATTTTAAAGAAGTGTATCGGAGCAATGAACAAATTCCAAAAAATGCTTTGCCAGATAGGTTTGCTGGTGAAAGAAGCTTCGGAACCAGCATCTATTTTATGCTTACATCAGATTCATTCTCAGCTTTTCACAAAATAAATCAGGATGAGACATGGCATTTTTATGAAGGATCTACCATTGAACTCCATATGCTCAATTTTGAAGGAATTCATTCCAAAATACTGATAGGTTCTAACCTAGAAAGAGACAACCATTTACAGTTTACCGTACCCAAAAATGTTTGGTTTGCAGCTAGAGTAATGGATACAAATAGCTATTCGTTAGTCGGTTGCACCGTGGCTCCAGGTTTTGATTTCAACGATTTTAATTTGGCTAAGCGAAACGAAATGATTTCAGCGTATCCAAACTATATTGAAATTATCAAACAATTTACTAGAGAATAGAATTAAGCAGCCCTTTCTAGTGAGTCGCTCTCCTCTGTTTTCATTGCAATTGTTTTGTCTTTTAGTCGAACAATTTTGAGCTTGGCCAATACTTTAATTATCAAATAAGTGGGATCTATTTCATGCCATCTTATCCCGCCAAAATTTGGTCGATTTCCATATTTATGATGATTATTGTGATAGCTCTCTCCCATCATTAAGAAATCAAATGGAAGGAAATTCATAGATGTGTCCTTTACGGAGAAATTACGATAGCCATATTTATGCGCAAACCAGTTGATGATAGCTCCATGAATAGGTGACAGCAAAAACTGAGCTGGCAATAGCAACCATAACCACCATACGTCTGCATATACTACATACACGCCAACATAAACTGCTCCCCAAAAAAGACGCGATATCCAAGATCTAGCAAATGTGTCAAAAGATTTCCATTGAGGGGCTCCATCCGTAAATCGCTTATCCACTTCCAATTCTCCTTTATTAATTTGAGAGTAGATGGTCTTTGTTTTCCACATCATTTTAAACATCGTTTCATCATACTTGGGTGAGTGTGGGTCATCTTCCGTATCGGCAAACGCATGATGCATTCTGTGCATCACGCCGTAACCATAGGCACTGAGATAATTGGAACCTTGAAAAATCCAAGTAAGTACAAAAAATACTTTCTCCCAAAATGGAGACATTGTAAACATTTGATGCGATGCATATCTATGCAAAAAGAATGTTTGGAAAAACAATGAAGAATACCAATGAAGGAGAAAAAAGGGAATAATGACTTCCATGAATCGATTTTATGTTTTGTCTATATGATTAAGACAATATCGATTCTACTTTGTGACAAAAAAGACTACTTTTTTTTATGAAAAAGATCTGATGAAAAATCGCTTGCTAGTTGGGTAAGCTGGCCCTTCTGACATGCCGCTTTAAAACCTTCTAATAAATTCATTTCTGGCAAAGAAACTGAGAGCTTTGGAAACTCTACTTTTTTTAATTTCTGCTTAGCTCGAGAAACAATTTTCCTACAATTATCTGCCTTTCGTCCGACCATATTTTGCAACTCATCATACTCTACATTAAATACTTCTCTTAGAAGATATACAGTACGTTCTAGCGGTTCTAGTCTTCTATGCAGATATTTTAATGCTTCACTTAATTGATTTTCTTTATCAAAATGAAGTACTTCATTTTCTTTTTCCTGATCCTCCAATGAATCATTTAATTCATCAATTTGTAATGTCGGTTTATTCTTTTTTGATTGAATCAAATTCAGACAGCTATTGGTCACCATGCGAACCAGATAAGCACGAGTATTTTCAATTTTTGAAGTATCGATAGAAAGCCACTTCACAAACGCATCATGAACGGCATCTTCCGCATCTGCCATTGAGCCTAAAAGCTGATAAGCGATAGATTGTAGAGTAGGTTGATATAATGTAATTACTTGAGCCTGAGTCACAGATTAAAATTAGTTATGAAAACTTAAATATTTTAACAAAGACAAATCTATAACACGCCTTCAAAGCAATTGTTCCTTCTTAGCAATAGATATCCTTACCCTCTCTCCAAAACTGTATGGTTTTCTGTATGAATTCATCGATTCTAGTTTCTGCTAAAGAAATCGTTTTCTTTAAGCGAATACACCCTTTGCCAACATCAATTCCATCTAACAACTTGCCATCAGGATCTATTTTATTTGCGTCTCCTACGTAAAGACTTACATAGTTTTTCTGAGCATTTAAATGGAATATGATACCATTTTCTCCACGGTAGCAAAGCATTTTGTAGTTGATCGTTTCTTCAATCTCTGGAGCTTGTAGTTTGATCATAGATCGAAGTTGCAATACTTTTTCTTTCCTCCAATCTTCTTCAAGAGCAGCAACATATTCTTCTGGATTTTTTACTTCGTATTGCATCACATATTCCTTTTGTATTGTCCTCATGATCCCTCACTTTGTTTCGGGATGGG
>CAYGTD010000250.1:4248-5686 GCA_964352725.1 uncultured Roseivirgaceae bacterium | reverse complement strand
ACCTTGAAAAAAAATAGAAACGAAAAAAAGCTGCCCCTTTTGAGACAGCTTCTTTAATATTTTTAAGTCGAATCAAATCTATTTCAGAAAATCGATTGTTAAATTCTTCACATCATTTGGCACAAAAGGATTCATCCCTAAGAGATCAACAAATGCTGCATCAAAACTTGCTGGTTTATTATCAACTCCTGAAGTAATGAAACCATCATTATTGAAATAGGCAGGAGACAAAGCTTCTGCTAACACTGCATCTATTAAATCTTGATCAGTAATTCCTACTGATTGAATTTCGGCTTCCAATACCGCAAACACTGAGAAGTCAACAAGTACATCAGCCGTAGTTGTTGAAGAAGGTGGAAGAGCCAATTTTGCTACTCCCAAATCGGTTGACTCATCTCCCCGAGCAACAAACGCATAATTTCTTCCTCCGGTAAAGTTTTCATCTATGATGATGATATTAGGATGATTGGAATTACCCATTACATCAACCACATCTCCTTTTTTTCCAACAAACATCTTCAGGTTATCAATATCTCCATCTTCAGCAGACTCTAATCCTGAAATAGATACGGTCATAGTCGCATCATAGTTGGCGTCCTCTTCACTATAGTCTATTCGGATCAGAGCATCCTTTGCTTCCGCATTTTCTACCCTATCTATATGGTACAGACTTAAGACGCCAATACCATTCACAGGACTCGTATTCCAAAGTAATTGAAGAGCCATGTCTTCATTTTCAGTATCTACCATTGTCATCTCAAAGTCATAAGTGACACCTCCTCGAGTAACACTTTCCATGAGGTCTATTCTTTTCTCGCGTAAATCGTCTTCACTTTCAAATGTGTAGCTCCTAACACTTTGCTGTTCGAAAGCTGATGCTATTTGTAGAGTAAGCTCAATGATTTCGGCAGATCCTTCTCCTACCTGAATAAAGCCTCTTAAGCTTTCATAAATCTCGTTTCCTTTAATCACCCCCTCTTCATCATTTGCTAATCTGCCACCGAGATTCGCATTGCTACTGATGGAGGTTGGGATGTCGATTGAGAATTGTGATGGAATTTCTACCTGTCTTGTCACTTCATCATCGCTGCTACATGCAACCATGAATGAGATACTCAGAAGTGATGCAATTAATTTTATTGATTTCATAGTTTCTTATTTTGATAGTGATACAGGGAAAGTGAGGTTTACCCTACTAACGCTTAATTTAGATTCAAGATACCAAAGTATAGGCACTACGTCTAAAGTAAGCTTAACCAATAAAAACGATCTTTTCCATTTAACTTTATGAAGATAAAATAACTTCTACTTCTTTCTAGTCCTGCACTAACGAAACTTGACTCCTTTGATATCTTTTAGACATCTAATCATGAAAAAAATCGCTTTAACCGCTTTATTATTAGCTACTTGCATAATCTCTATGGCACAATCATCAGAA
>CAYGTD010000250.1:0-4148 GCA_964352725.1 uncultured Roseivirgaceae bacterium | reverse complement strand
GTTGGATCACTGTTTGAAGAAGCATATGGTGTAGCGGTAATGGACGAATTGCGCGAAAAGACTGGTCGTGATATGAACATCAGCGCTATTCATGCTGTCCTCAGACGATTGCAAGAAAAGGACTTACTCTCGTCAAAAATGGGTGGATCTACCAACGAACGTGGAGGCAGACGCAAACGTCTATTCACCTTAACAAAAGCAGGAAAACTAGCTTTAGATCAATCTGCTGCTGTTCGTAATGCTCTATACAATAAGATTCCAGACATCTCTTACAACTTCTCTGTATGAATATAAATCCTCCAAAATGGGCAGATCGCTTTTTGCGATGGTATTGCAACCCCCTTTTCCTGGAGGAGATTGAAGGAGATATTTATGAATTATTTGATCGGCGAGTAGAGGAAAAAGGACCCAAAACTGCCCGATTCAAATTCATATGGGATGTATTTCGCTTTTTTCGATGGTCAAATATTAAGTCAAACTCAAAATTCTCAATTATGAACCGTACCATATTATTCAGAAACTACCTAAAACTTGGTTTTAGAAATATTCAGAAAAACATTGTTTCTTCCTCTATTAATATAATAGGACTATCCATCGCTATATGCTTCGCAGTTACCATCTTTATTTTCACTGATATGCAAATGAATATGGATACTTTTCACACAAAAGCAGATCGTATATATCAGCTAACCAACTATGTCTCTCAAAAAGGAGAATCTAATAAGTGGGGAGATTCTCCGTTACTCCTGGGACCACAACTGATTGCAGATCATCCTACCATAGAGGCAATATCAAGACTAGAGTATCAATACGCAAGCATCAAATTTAACGCCAATGTCTTTGATGAATTGGTCACATTTGTGGATCCCGCATACATGGAAATGTTTGACTTTCCTCTTTTGAATGGAAGTAAGAAAGCACTGTACCAAAGAGGCTCTATTTTGATTAGTAGGGACATGGCACTTAAGTATTTCAATGATCAGGACCCCATGGGGAAAGAGCTATCATTGAAATTTTCTAATGGAACCATCAAAAGAATGGTGGTAGGAGCTGTAATGGATAAACAACCCTACAATTCAAGTATCCGACATGATTTTTATGTACCCATTCAAAACTTCCTAGATCTTAAACTAAAGGAAAATTATGATTGGTCCTATATGACGGATGCTACTTTTATTCTTATGAAAGAAGGTGAGTCTATTTCTTCCATTTACGATTCATATGATAAGTATCTTCAACTTCAACATGGTAGCAATCCTGAATGGAAGATCGAAGGGTTTCACCCCATCCCTCTAAAAAAATTGTCAATGGAAGGATATGAAATTGTTGGAGCGATTGCTGCTACGGGTCATCCTGCTGGAAGAATTGCCTTGATTATTATTGCCGTATTATTACTAGGAATGGCATGTTTCAATTTCATGAATATATCTGTAGTGAGTGCTACTAAGCGGCTGAAAGAAATTGCCTTAAGAAAGGTGATGGGGGGAATCAGAAAACAGATCATTTTTCAATTTTTGATAGAAAATATTATTCAATGTTTTATTGCCCTGACTATAGGCATTTTGTTAGCCTACTTCCTTCTAATCCCTTGGTTCAATGTTTTGATTCCAGAGCTAGATATTGAATTCCGCTCAGTTTATCCTATCAATATGGTCATCTTTTTGGTAAGCTTATTATTAATAGTTGGCACAGTATCTGGCGCATATCCTGCCCTATATATTTCTCGATTTCAGCCGGTGGCTATTTTCAAGGGTAATCAAAAATTTGGCTCTAAAAATTTCTTCTCCAAAATCATGTTAGGACTTCAACTATTTATTGCCATTATGACGATTGTAGGTGGATTAGTCATGACTGACGAGAGTATTTATCTAGCTCAAAAAGATTGGGGATACGACCCAAAAGGCTCCTTATCCGTAGCGGTGCAGAATGAAGAACAATATGAATTATTAAAAAACGAATTAGCTACTTATCCATCTGTTCAAACTCTTACTGCATCTGACTACCTTATAGGTCGAGGTATTCCAATGAAATCACTGGAATATGAAGATAAGCAACTGTCCATTAGACCCTTTGCTGTAAGTGGGGAGTATTTTGAAACATTCCAACTGAGACTAAAAGAAGGTAGATTCTTGACGGATAATACAACTGATCAGCAGAATGGGGTGGTTGTAAATGAAACATTTATAGAAGAAATGGGATGGGCAGGCTCAGCGATCAATCAAACATTTACCTATGACAGTATTCGAAGAACTGTAGTAGGTGTAGTGAAAGACTTCCATTATTACGATTTTTTCTCAGAGATTAACCCTGTAATTTTTCATGGTCTTAAACCTTCCAATGTTCGCTACTTATCTATTAGGACTGATCCTAAAAAGGTAGTTGAATTGGAGCAATTTGCCCGAGAATCTTGGCTTAAAATAGCTCCCAATGACCCATTTGATAGAGTCTATCAGGAAGATGTATTTGATGGATTTTATGCAGAAAACAAATCAAATATTTCCATCCTTATGCTTGTTTCAGGCATAGCTATAGTACTGGCATGTCTTGGCCTTTACGGACTTTTATCATTCAATATTCAAGCAAACCTCAAAGAATTTGGAGTACGAAAAGTATTGGGCGCTACTCCTAGGGCGCTCGTGAAAATAGCTAGTAAGCAATACTCTTGGATCCTAATAATTGCATTCGCTTTAGGGGCGCCATTGGGATTTTGGGGGATGACTCAGTTAGTCATTTCCGTATTCCCTGATCCCAAAGGATTTTCCGTTGTACCATTTATTATTGCCATGGCCATTATTACCATCACGCTAATCTTGACAGTAGCAGGGCAGATAAACAGAGCAATTAAAGTTAATCCTGCTCAGACATTGAGAAATGAATAAGGTTATTCCTACGAAATAGAATTAAAATCTAAGAGTCATGCAACCTAAGGCTCTTTTTTTTAATCTATCCATAGACTAACAAAAAAACTCAGGACTATGAAAAAATTATTAGTAATCGCATTATTAATTCCTATCTGCTCTTTCGGTGTACCAAAAGGTGACGGATTTGGAATACCTACCAAGAAATGGTTTATCGGATTCGGGAACTCTCCCATCTTCACTGGCCTTCGATTTAACTTTAAAGATCGAGATGTAGAAAAAGTAAACGGTGTATCCTTTACCATGTGGATGCCAAAAGAGGACAATGGAGATGGTACTGTCAACGGCTTAAGTGTTGGTCTTCCAATGGCAGGCGGAACTGCGTATCGTAATGGAATCAACCTTGGATTATTTGGTATGAGTGCCAATGAAAACCTGAATGGCATCAACATTGGAGGAGTAGGAGCAGGAGCAGGCAAAAACTTAAATGGTTTCAACCTGGCAGGAATTGGTATTGGTAGCGGAGAAAATCTAAATGGAGTCAGTCTTGCTGGAATAGGTTTAGGATCAGGGGATGATCTAAGAGGTCTCAGTTTTGCCGGAATCGGTATTGGTGCTGGAGATGATCTTACTGGAATTTCATTTGCTGGAATAGGCGTAGGAGCTGGTGGTGACATGAAGGGCATCAACATAGGGGGAATAGGTATTGGTGCAGGTGGAGATATGAAAGGACTAAATATTGGAGGTATTGGATCTGGTGCAGGTGGCAGTATGAAAGGCATTAATGTTGGTGGTGTTGGCGTAGGCTCAGGCAAGCAAATAATTGGACTCAATCTAGCGGGTGTAGGCGTAGGCGCTCCAGAGGTGAAAGGAATCAGCATCGCAAGTGTAGTGGGTGGTAACAAAGTGATTGGTTTAGCTATTGCTCCGGCCATGTTTAAAGTCGGAGATAAAAATTCCGATAATGAAGATTCCGAATTAAAAGGCGTTTCTATCTCTGCTTTCAATAATATTCAAGGTGAAAACAACGGACTATCCATTGGACTTTTCAACATTGCTAAAGGTGGAAAAGGCTTTCAAATAGGTATTCTTAATCACAACCCTAACAATCCTAAAGGTCTGCGATGGTTGCCTTTCTTTAATGCCAATTTCAATAAGGAATAAGAGAGCGAGAAGATATCTTACAGTTACAATCAATTAAATTAGAGCTACTTAAATTAAGTAGCTCTTTTTCATTTCTCTTATGCAAAAAATACTCTCCTTCTTACAAAAACTGGACAAGTACAATAA
>CAYGTD010000249.1:0-5702 GCA_964352725.1 uncultured Roseivirgaceae bacterium | reverse complement strand
ATCTAATGATTGGAAATCATCCTCTCGAGAATAAAATCTTTTTGAAACACCAACCCCAATGAAAGTGTCTAATGAGAGTCCTAAATTCCCTGGATCTTTCATCCATCTATTTCCTATAAATAGACCATAGCCAATACTAGACTCCACCAGATTTCCAAAGCGTACATCCTGAGCAATGTCCGTATCTACTCGCTCAAGTTGATGGTTTACATAACTGAAAGCAACTTCATGGCCAAAATAGGGCATTCCTAGTTTTTGATCTTCGTGATAGAATTTTTGTCTCAAATGAAACTCGATTCCTCTTCTGTAAATAGTATTTGGTGCTACATCTTTATCTGCAGTGAAGAATGGATTCCGTAAAATGTCAATTTGCACTTCGTAACCAAGTCGCTCCTGCATATAATACTCCAAGGCTACAGGTATCTGATGATCCAATAGCCATGCAGGATTTGTACCTATAATTAATGCTCTGTACTCATTAATTCTTGGTCGGAAATAGGACCATCCTCTACTTTTAAATTTGTACTCAGGTTTATTGAATTGCTCTTTTTCTATTAAATCAGACGATTCTCTTGTTTTGAAAATGGGTTTTTCATTTTCATATATGGGAGTATATGTTCCGGCAAGCGAACCATCGGGGTTGAATAAAATCCACTCACCAATTCGTTTTTCATTTTCAATAAGCCCCTTCATCTTTACTGTACCAGTTGGGTAATAGCCAATGTATTCCCCTTTACCATTTGTTAGGTCAGCTTCGCCTTCTACGTCTCCATTTTCACTGTAGTAAAACCATTTCCCATTTTTCACGCCTTCAACTATTTCGCCTTTAGATTTTTGGCTTCCATTGGGATAATATTCTTTAAAATCTCCTTCTCCTTTATCAAATTGGACTTCTCCCTGTAGCTCTCCAGTAGGGTAGAAGAGCTTCCAATACCCATCCTTCTGGTCATTTATAAGTCTACCAGTCTGGCTTATTTTTCCGTTCTCATGATAGTAATTCCAGACTCCAGTCCTTAATCCATCGCTGTAGATTCCAGTTGCGGCTAGCTCATTGTTTTTGTGATAATACTTCCATTCTCCAGTTCGCAATCCCTTTTCGAAGTTGCCAATGGCCTCTTTTTCTCCAGATTCATAGTAGTATATCCATTCTCCATCACTTTTGCCGTCAGTGTTTTGACCTTCCATTCTCCTGGCTCCAGAGGGATAGAATTCTACATAATTTCCTGATCCGTTCTTTAAATACGACTGAGCTTTGATAGAACCTTCTTCAAAGAAATAATTCCAAATACCATATTTTTTATTTTCTTCATATTGACCTGAACTCTTCTCACCACCATTTTCAAAGTAAAAAACCCAATCACCTTGCTTTTTATTTCCTTTCAGTATGCCTTCCGATTTTATATTCCCGTTTTCGAAGTAATAGCTCCACTTACCATTTGAGATACTTTCATTGTAATTACCCTCTGCTTTTTTTCTGCCATTTTCATAATAGTACGTCCAAATGCTGTCTGGCTGGTTATTCTTATACCATCCTACGGTCTGAAGAGATCCATTTAGATAGAATGATTCATAAAGCCCATTGAGAGAAGTGTCAGATTCTGAGTAATTATATATCTCTCGAACCTTACTACTATCAGAATCAAAATAGTTCTTTCCTTGCTTGATCTGACCCAATGAGGTAAGTGAGCTTAGAAAAAGAGCGATATAGATCGCTTTTCTATGCATGGTGACTCTCGAATACGGTTTTAAATTTCTTGCCCCATTCCATTAACTCCTCCTGTGTCCAGAGTTCGGGATAAAAGATCACTCTTTGTCTTCTTGGAGGAAGGTATTTTTGCCAATTGGTTCCTCCAGTGGCTTTTATCACATTTGGGTCTTGCTGCAAATATCTTGTAGCTGACTTGAGGTGTTGTAACGGCCAATCTACGTTTGTTTTTTGATCTAATTTTTTAAGTTCATTTATCACATCTTGGTTTCCTTCGTAGTGTTCATAATATTTCTTACGTAGGTTATTGTCTTTAAGTGATGCACCTAGCTCGATGAAATCCTTACTGTATTTTGCCTCGAATTGACGTAAAGTCAATGTTTTTTTACCTGTAGCCAATTCTGTAGCACCTGTTTTCCAGTATAAATTCTCATAAAGCACTTCAATCGATTTCTCGTTTTTTAGTTCTTCTCGTTTTTCAGTATTGACAAGCATTCTAAAGTCTGTAGAATAGATTTCAAGCATTCTATATTGTGCGGATTGGAAACCGCTTGCTGGGAGCAGAGCCATTCGGAATGCTAGGAACTGATCCTGATCCATACCATCTGTCATCACATCAAATGAGTCTATTAGATGATCCAGGTATCTATTTATTCTTTTTAATCTTTTAATGAATGTGTCGGCATCTACAGGATCTTCTTTTGAAGCCTGCTCCATTTCATTTAAAATGAGTTTGAAATACAGCTCTGTTACTTGATGATACAAGATGAATATTTTTTCATCTGGAATGGCCGTTTTTGGAGTCTGCAGACTTAAAAGGGTATCTAAATGAATGTAATCCCAGTAGGTGAGGTAGTCGGAGTAAAGTAGTCCATCTAGGTAGCTTGATAAATCCTGCCCCATAGCTTCATACTTCGCTCCCAGCTTTTTTAACTGTTCTTGAATATCTTCTCCAATTTTCGTTTCACTCATTCTATTGAATTTATTCCTTTGTAAATTTGCGCCAAAATATTAACAACCCCATATTAAAAATAGACCTTCAAATGAGTGAAGAAAAACGAAATTTCGTTGATGAATTTGAATCACCTGACTTTTATGTATTGGATGATTTACTTACCGAAGAGCATAAACTAATTAGATCTTCTGTTAGGGATTTTGTTAAAAAGGAGATTACACCTTTCATAGAAGGATGGGCAGAAAAGAATCATTTTCCATACGAAATAGTAAAAAAATTTGGGGACATAGGTGCATTTGGGCCTACTGTTCCAGTGGAGTACGGAGGTGGAGGATTAGACTACATCTCATATGGTCTAATTATGCAAGAGATAGAGCGAGGCGATTCAGGCATGCGATCTACAGCTTCTGTTCAAGGATCATTAGTGATGTATCCCATTTTTGCGTACGGTAGTGAAGAGCAAAAGAAGAAATACCTACCAAAATTAGGGTCAGGTGAGTGGCTGGGATGTTTTGGATTGACAGAACCCAATCATGGTTCTAACCCTAGCGGAATGGAAACGCGATTTGAAGATAAAGGAGATCATTACCTTTTGAACGGGGCTAAAATGTGGATTTCTAACTCTCCAAAAGCGGATGTGGCAGTAGTGTGGGCAAAGAATGAAGAAGGCAGAATTCATGGATTGATAGTGGAAAGAGGAATGGAAGGATTCACTACTCCAGAAACGCATGGAAAATGGTCTTTGAGAGCATCATGCACTGGGGAGCTTGTATTCAGCGATGTAAAAGTGCCGAAGGAAAATTTACTACCTAATAAAAGCGGATTGGGCGCTCCGATGGGTTGCTTGGATAAAGCGAGATATGGTATAGCGTGGGGAGCAATTGGTGCAGCTATGGATTGTTATGATTCGGCAAGGAGATATGCTGCTGAGAGAATTCAGTTTGATAAGCCTATAGGTGCTTTTCAATTGACACAGAAGAAATTGGCAGAAATGCTAACTGAAATTACTAAAGCACAATTACTAAACTGGAAGCTGGGTAAGATGATGGATGAAGGAAAAGCTTCAACCTCACAAATCTCTATGGCGAAAAGAAATAGTGTGGAAGTGGCCTTAAATATTGCTAGAGAAGCCCGACAAATACATGGCGGCATGGGTATCACTGGAGAGTATCCGATGATGCGTCATATGATGAATTTGGAATCTGTAGTAACCTACGAGGGAACGCATGATATTCACCTGTTGATTCTTGGAGCGGAGATTACAGGTATTCCAGCATTCAAATAGCAGAGATTTTTCTTTCATAAAAAAGGCGCTTTAAGCGCCTTTTTTATTATCTACTAAGTGCTTTTTTTCACGATATCATTATCACTTAACAAATACAACAAGATAGTAAATACAATTAGCTACAGTTAGAAACTAATTAATGCTTCTGCTTGCTCATTGATTCTTTGAATAGAATTAGGATCGATTAGTTCTCCATCAAGCATTAAAGACTCTATATTCATCAGTTTGGGCTTTGAGGCAAAGACTGACATTCCTAAGTAATTGAATATATCTGTCAAGTGACTCATGGCCATCACTCCACCTTGCACGCCAGATGAAACACCAATCATGGCACATTTCTTTCCTTTCAATGTGTTAGGAAATTTTAATCCATCCAAAAAGGCTTTTAATACACCAGGAAACGAACCATTGTATTCAGGTATTACAAATAGGAATTTCTCGCCTTTACCCATCTGCTCTTGAAATGTATTGAATTGGCTATTTTTTCCTTGGTTGTTATACAGCGCTGACTCAGTAAAGTCATGCGGTAAATCGGCTAAGTCGACCAGATCAGTTTCAATATTTTTAGACGTTAAAACGGATTGGTAGTGAAGTGCGATACGTTTAGTTACGGAATTTTTGCGGTTTGTCCCGCTTACGATTGTAATCATTGTTTGATTTAACTCAAGTTTTATTTAAATGGGCAACTAGATAAAAATAATTGTCCGATAATTGCGTTTTGATGTGCGCGGCAATGCCAGCGCAAATAAAATACAAATCATTAACCTTCATCTGATCTTTTAGTTCAAAAAATGTCTATCGTAGTAGATCACCTCACTAAAATATACGGCACACAAAAGGCATTGGATGATGTTTCCTTTGTTGCAGAACAAGGAAAAATCACAGGTTTTTTAGGACCAAATGGAGCAGGTAAATCAACCACAATGAAGATTGCCACAGGCTATATTGGCCTTACATCTGGTAAAGTGCTGGTGAATGGGGTTGATGTTTCTATTAATCCACTTGATGTAAAACGGATGACAGGGTATTTGCCAGAGCATAATCCTTTGTATTTGGAAATGTACATTAAGGAGTATTTGGGTTTTATCGCTTCTGCTTATAAGATTCCGAATAGTAGGAATCAGGTAGAACAAATGATTGATTTATGTGGGTTGGAACGTGAGCAAAAAAAGAAAATTGGAGCACTCTCAAAAGGGTATCGTCAGCGAGTCGGGCTAGCTCAGGCGCTTATCCATGATCCTGAGGTGTTGATTTTGGATGAACCAACAAGTGGATTGGATCCTAATCAATTGGTAGAAATAAGAAAGGTTATCAAAGAAGTGAGCAAGGATAAAACGGTGATTTTGTCCACTCACATCATGCAAGAGGTAGAAGCTTTATGTGATAAAGTCATTATCATTAATAAAGGAAAAATAGTGGCGGATGACGAAGTGAAGAATTTGAAGTCTATGAAGGACGAGTCTATTACTTATTTGGTGGAGTTTGAAGAGGAGATTGAAGTTCAGCTTTTTGAAAAAGAAGGACTGGAAATAATTTTGCTAGGTGATAAAAAATATAAAATATCTCGAAAGGAAGATCCAAGAAAGGATATTATGAAACTAGCAGGGGAGTATTCTCTTCCGTTGATCAATATTTCTAAAGAAGAGCAATCGCTAGAAGGAGTATTTCAAGAATTGACGAAGGAAAGATGATCACGATTCTAAAAAAAGAAATAAACGAGTTCCTTGATTCCCTCATTGCATATGTAGTGATCGGTG
>CAYGTD010000248.1:0-5722 GCA_964352725.1 uncultured Roseivirgaceae bacterium | reverse complement strand
TTTATCCGTCATCGCTTTTTCTATGTTGGAAACATCCATCATATCCACGAAGTGGAATTTGATACCAAATTCTTCATAAATCTTCGTGAATAATCGAAAACTACCACCGTAGAGATCAGCAGAACTGATTACCTCATCTCCAGGGCGAAGTATCTTGATCACAGTTTCTGTGGCACTCATTCCTGAGGAAAAACATCTACCAAATTGCGCATTTTCTAAGGCAGCAATGTTGGCTTCTAGTGCAGTACGAGTAGGATTCTTACTTCTTGCGTATTCGTACCCTTTGTGCTTTCCTGGCGCTTCCTGTACATATGTAGATGTTTGGAAAATAGGAGTCATAATAGCGCCAGTAGATGGATCTGGTTCTATTCCGGCATGCAGGGCTTTGGTTCCGAATTTCATGGTTTGATTTGTTTGATTCTGGAAAGAGCGAATTTATGCATTTGAGTGAACTTACTTAGTCAAAAAGAAAACCCAAAGACCACCTACAGCTAGCCCCAGAGGACAACCTTCTATTTCTGGGTCATTGACATTACAGAGTATGGTTGTGTCTGTCCATGGGAGGGTTTTAATTAGATATAACGAGTCATTATTTAGTAAGTAGCTCACAACTATGGAATCGTTGAGGAGAAATGATTCTTCATCTACACTTTTCCATGTTCCATTTGAGTTCCATATTGTATCATAGGGTGTTGCGGGCAGTTCGTAAGTTCCACCAAGTTCATTTGTTTGTTCAAGAATAAGTACTGCATCAGACCATTCACTTTGTAGTGCTCGATCATTCGATACGGAACGTATTTGCCATGTCCCAACATATGGTTCAGTTAAAACCTCTGATGGTTCATTTTCGCTACAACTCATTTGCAGAAAAGCTAAAAGGAATAAAATGAGTGTGGTTGATTTTTTCATGGTTGAAATTTTAACTGCTGACAATCTATGATGATTAAGCATTAAACTCCATCATTGTTTCTTAGCATCTTTTGACCATAGTAAGTAGACAAAGGACAGTTGAAGATTTCTATTTTGCTCTTTGAAATTTGGTGATTTTACAGAATTCCCTTGGTCATCGACTAAGTCTATATCGTGATCAATGATCGATGAAATACCATGAAAATATCGTAACCCAACAAGTACTTTTTCTGATACGATTAATTCGGTTCCTAATCCTAACCCAAAGTCAAATCGGTTGATTAAATAATCAATCCCGTTAGTTTTCCAAAATTCAATTAGATCAATGGTTTCAGTTTGTAATTTGTTCTTAGCGGATACTAAATATCCAATTTGAGGACCAATTTGGATTGTAAGTTTTGAAAATGGTCGATACTCAACAAATGCAGGAATAGTGACATAATTGTAGTGAATATTCTGTGGTATATGTTGATTGGATTTTTGATAATCAAAATGATACCCTTGATTTGAATAGTTTAACTCAAATGATGTTGAAATTTTTTTTGTTAGAATAAACCTACTACTAAGACCAAAATGATAGCCGAGTCTATATTCTCGTTGATCATCTAGCCTATCCCAGTTATCTTTAATGAGAACGTTATTTACATAATTGAAACCAGCTCTTACACCTAATTGTATCTTAGATTGAGCGTTCACATAATTTAGGACAATTATCAAAAAAGCTAATAAGGCAATGGAGTGTTTCATTTCTCATTCGTTATTGATGTTAACCATAATATAGAACTCTCTGTAAGTATCATTCTCCAATCAAAAATAACGTTTCTTATTTTCATTTTACTTGAATCAACACCTACTTCATCTCAATACTCGGATCTACAATATCCAGTCCGTCTGCATGAAGAAGAGGCGCAGGGATGTTTGATTGGATGGATTTAATGAGTTCGTCTGAGATGCGTTCTTTGATATTCAGTTTTCTGGTTATGAGACTGATCTCACGAGCCTTATTAGTAATAGGAGTGATGTTATTTTCTTGATCAGTGCTGAGACTCAATGTGGAAAGTTCAGGGAGAATAGTCACACCACCTTTGGTATCTACCATTCTGATAAGTGCGTCGATGGAGTTGCTGCGATAGATAAAGGATCTTCCCTTCCTGATTTCTTTTAAATCACAAAAATCATTGATCTGGTCTCTGAAACAGTTTCCTTCATTGAGCAACCATAAATTGGTGTAATCAATATTGGTCAAGGAGATGTTTTTAGTATCTGCATCTGACGAGGAGTAGAAGAAAAACTTCTCATAGAAGATAGGAGTGTATACTATTCCATAGGCAGTTACGGGAGTAGCAATAAGTCCTGCATCTACCTCTCCATTTCTTACAGCACTGATCACTTGATTGGTGAGCATCTCTTGAAAATCAAGCACCAGATTTGGATGTTTGGTTTGAAAATGATCAGCAAAGAGTGGAACGAGGAATGGAGCCAATGTGGGAATGATTCCAACAGAGAAAGGACCAGATACATCTTTCTTTAGATCACCAACGAAGTTTTTTAGATTACTTGCACCAATAACAATTTCTTCAGCACGAATCAAAAATTGAGCGCCATCCACTGTGGCTTCTACAGGATTCCTTGACCTATCAAAAAGAATGACGCCCAATTCATCTTCCAATCGCTGAATTTGTATACTCAATGCAGGCTGAGTGATGGAAAGCTTTTGAGAAGCTACTTTAAAATTGCCGTTTTTTGATAAAATAAGGGCGTAGTGCAGTTGTTGGAGGGTCATAAATAAAATTAATGATTACATAAAATTAATAAATAATAATAATGATAATATTGTATCTTAGATACAAAAGGCATAATTGCTTATCTTCTTAATAAATTTTAATTACAACCTTAATCAATAAATAATGGACAACAAATCAAATCCTCACGGTAACAGTAATTCTAATGGAGCTGGTGATTGCCCTTACATAAGCGGAATCATGAAAGAATCCGCAGGGGGTGGCACAAGCAACCGAAAATTTTGGCCCAACGAATTGAAACTTAATATACTAAGGCAGCATGCAGGCAAATCAAATCCACTTGGAGAAAATTTCAATTATAAGGAGGCTTTTGACAGTATTAACTTCTCTGAACTAAAGCAGGAGGTTTTAGATCTAATGACAGAGTCGCAAGATTGGTGGCCGGCAGACTATGGACATTATGGTGGATTCATGATTCGTCTGGCATGGCACAGTGCAGGTACCTATCGAGTAGGTGATGGTCGTGGAGGAGCAGGAACTGGAAATCAGCGATTTGCGCCAATAAATAGCTGGCCAGATAATGGAAACTTAGATAAAGCAAGATTGCTTTTGTGGCCAGTTAAGAAGAAATACGGAAATAAAGTGTCTTGGGCAGACTTGATGATTTTAGCAGGAAACTGTGCATTAGAATCCATGGGATTTGAGACATTTGGTTTTGCAGGAGGTCGCGAAGATATTTGGGAGCCTGAGCAAGATGCTTATTGGGGAAGTGAGACTGAATGGGGTGCTAATGAGGATCGTTACGCTGAAGGTGATTTGGAAGATCCATTAGCAGCTGTAATGATGGGTTGGATATATGTAAACCCAGAGGGGCCAAATGGGAATCCAGATCCAATGGGTTCAGCAAAAGATGTGAGAGAAACCTTTGGTCGTATGGCTATGAACGATGAAGAAACTGTTGCTCTAGTAGCAGGAGGACACACGTTTGGAAAAGCACACGGCGCTGCTGATCCTGGTCAATATGTAGGAGCTGAGCCACACGGAGCGCCTATTGAACAAATGAGCACAGGATGGAAAAACACCTACAAGAGTGGTGTGTTAGAAGATACCATTACAAGTGGTATAGAGGGAGCTTGGACACCCAATCCTACTCAATGGGATGCTGATTATTTTGACGTACTGCTGAATTACGATTGGGAATTAACGAAGAGCCCAGCTGGTGCTCATCAATGGAGACCAACGGCTGAATCAAAAGCGAAAATGGCTCCAATGCCTAATGATGCTGACGGTACCCAAGAATTGATGATGACAACTGCTGATATTGCTTTAAAAACAGATCCGGAATACTTAAAAATTTCGAAGCATTTTCATGAAGATCATAAAGCATTTGAAGATGCATTTGCAAGAGCATGGTATAAGTTGACTCATAGAGATATGGGACCAATTGATCGCTATTTAGGACCTGAAGTGCCTAGCGAGGAGTTAATCTGGCAAGATCCAATTCCAAAAGTGAGTTATACATTGAGCGATGGAGACATTGACTCTTTAAAGAAAATGATTTTAGCTTCTGGGCTTTCGATTTCGGAACTAGTGAAAGTTGCCTGGGCTTCTGCTTCTACCTACAGAGATTCTGATAAAAGAGGAGGAGCTAATGGTGCTCGCATACGTCTAGAGCCACAGAGAAGTTGGAAAGTGAATAATCCAGAAGAGCTAGATAAGGTGCTTAAAGTATTGGAAGGAATCCAAAACGAATTTAGCGGTGAAGTTTCAATGGCAGATTTGATCGTTCTTGCAGGAAATGCAGCAGTAGAGGAGGCGGCTAGCAATGCAGGTCATAAAGTGACTGTGCCATTCCACGCTGGAAGGGGTGATGCCACTCAAGAGCAGACTGATATTGAGCAATTCAATTACTTGAAGCCGATGGGTGATGGTTTTAGAAATTATCAAAATGCTAACCTAAAACTTGATGCAGAGGACATACTAGTGGATAAGTCTAATCTTTTATCCCTTTCTATTCCTGAAATGACCGTTTTAGTTGGAGGAATGAGGGTACTCGGAGCAAATTATGATGGCTCTAACCACGGTGTGTTTACTGACAATGTTGGGCACTTGACGAATGATTTCTTCAAGAATCTCGTAGACATGACCTACACTTGGGACTCCACATCAGATGATGATAAAATGTTTGAAGGAAAAGATCGAAGAACCGGAGAGGTGAAGTTTACAGGTACCAGAGCGGATCTGATTTTTGGGTCCAATACTGAATTGAGAGCTGTAGCAGAAGTCTACGCTTCAGATGATGCAGAAGAGAAGTTCGTCAATGACTTTGTGGCTGCATGGACTAAGGTGATGAATTTAGATCGATTTGATTTAAAATAATTGGTAATTGAAGTAGTGTAATGAATTAAGCTCGCTCTTATTTAGAGTGAGCTTTTTCATACCTTATAAAACAAAGTAAAATGTCATTATTTGAAGCAATTCGAGCTGGACAAACTAGCGAAGTTAGGAAAGCAATAGAACTAAATCCAGAGCTTGTTAATCAGCCAGATCAAAGAGGATTTACTCCCCTGATTATGGCTGCTTACATGGGGCAAAAGGAAATTGCTGAATTACTACTAGAGATAGGTGCTGATATTGATGGACTAGATGCTGTAGGTAGCTCTGCTTTGATGGGAGTTTCCTTTAAAGGAGATGTTGAAATAGCATCGATGCTGATAGCAAAAGGAGCTAATGTCTACATTCAGAATCAACGTGGTGAAACAGCGCTTTCATTCGCGAAGAACTATCAGCAGACTGAAATAGAAAAGATGTTGGTTGAAGCTGGAGCAAAAGAACCAGCTTGATATCAACGTCCATAGAATAGAAAAAAGGTCAGCAATAGTTGACCTTTTTTTATGACTTTTCTGCCAATGATTCAGGTATCCAAAGGTTTCTGAAGATGGACATTTGTGAAAAAAGAATATCTCAAATTCTATATTCTTTAGCATTTGTTATGAAGAAAAAAACTATGGTATGGGTGATGAATTTACCCTATTTGATAAGTGTGGAATGGGAGTCTCCATTATCAATTA
>CAYGTD010000247.1:0-5728 GCA_964352725.1 uncultured Roseivirgaceae bacterium | reverse complement strand
ATTACAATCTGAAAATATTGAATTAAAGGAAAAACAAGTTGACTTTGAGGAAAAATAGCTTGAATTGATACTGTTCTATACTGCTAAGTACAACATTGATATCTCTTGAGAGATTTAAACTACCTTCCCAAACTGCTCTGATGGAGCATAGTATGAACTCATGAAATAGTTCGATATCGAAATAATATGTTGGTCGGACAATAGGTCTATATTCTTTTAAAAATTTCTTTTAACAACACCAAAAGCCCCATCCAAATTGGACAGGGCTCATTCTTGGCAGAATATGACTAACACCTACGTCAATCATTCTCTTTATCCATAGTGCATACTACACCAAGGGTTCTCTTTTAAAAGAAAAGTAATTATGGCATATCAACCCTCTCAGGAGGAAGAATTGTTACTAAATAAAGATTTGCATAGATCAATCCACATTATCATGAAGAAACTTATTGTTTCCGAGGATTTGATTGTCTTCTGTTAAGTTAAATTTTGAAATATTACGCTCTGATGAATGAGGTGTAGTTTGAAGGTTTACCTTCTTTCTCTCATAAGCTGGCACATCTAATCGTTGTTTAAAGTCATCAGTCGCCATCTCAAATTTCTTCCCTTCAAACATGGACTCACGCTCTGCTCTTTTTTGAGCAAGTTCTAGTTGCTTTGAACGAGGAATCCCATTAAAAGCGTCTTCTATGCTTACTTCATCTTCATGAGTTTTTTCCTCTTCTTCAAATTTATCAGTAAAGTCAAATTCGAAAGAAGCCTGTCTTTTTGTGCTGTAATGCTTCTCATCCTCTTCATCTACTTCTCGCTTGATTTCATCCTTCAAATCACTGAAAGAATAAGACCAATCTTCTTCCTCAGCCTTTTCTTCTGGACTATCATCCTCAAATTCAAATATGAAGTCTTCGGTTTCTGATGACTTATGAGAGTCTTTTGGACTCATTTCTTTTTGAGATTCTAAACTGAATACAGTTTTATTATCCTCAACATTATTGTTTACATACTCTCCTTCTTCATCTACTTTGCCAAATCCAGTAGCAATGACCGTAACGCGGATATGCTCGCCAAGCGAACTGTCTACACCGTGACCAAAAATCACTTCTGCCTCATCGCCAGCGAACTCTTGGATATAATCCGTGATATCCGTCAATTCATCCATTTGAAGTTCCGCCTCTTCACCGGAAATGATGGAAAGAAGGATTTTTTCAGCTCCGAAAATATTTTGCTGATTCAATAATGGAGAGTTAAGTGCTTCCTCTGCGGCTCTTCTAGCTCTATTATCTCCAATTGTTTTTGCTGATCCCATTACTGCTGGTCCAGCACATTTCATTACCGTTTTTACATCTTCGAAATCGACGTTGACATAACCTGGCACGGTGATAATCTCGGCGATTCCTTTTGCTGCAGTTGTCAATACATTGTCTGCCTGAGCAAAAGCTTCGCTGATAGACAAATTGCCATATATCTCACGTAACTTATCATTCATAATTACAAGCACTGTGTCGCAGTATTTTTTCAACTCTTTGATACCATCCTCTGCTGCTTTCATTTTTTTCTTTCCTTCGAAAGCAAATGGCGCAGTAACAATACCTACAGTGAGAATATCTAATTCTTTTGCTACTTGAGCAATGACTGGCGCGGCTCCTGTTCCAGTACCACCGCCCATTCCTGCTGTTATGAATACCATCTTAGTATCCTGCGCTAACAAATCACGAATTTCCTCCTTACTCTCAATTGCCGCTTTCTTTCCCTGTTCAGGATTGGCTCCAGCTCCAAGTCCACTCGTAAGAGAAGTTCCAATTTGGAGCTTGCTTGGAACGGAGCTACTTTCCAATGCTTGATGATCGGTGTTGCACACTACAAATTCTACGTCCTTGATACCAAGGCCATACATGTGATTAACTGCATTGCTACCTCCTCCACCTACTCCTACTACCTTGATGATAGATTTGTGATGTGAAGGCAAATCGAATTGATACATATTTTCTGCCATAATTATTTAGTTTTTAGCTTTTGGTTTTTAGCCATTAGCTGGTGAACTCTATTTTTTTAATTGATCTTATCGTCGAAATCATCGATTAGAAGACCTTTTGTTTTCTCTAGAATATTGCTGAAAAATTTATTTCCTGCTTTACCCTTTTTCTTCGTAGTTCCTTGCACCGCATTTGGTGCTTGCATATATCGTGATTCACGTATATCAAGTGCTTTGAAGCCTGATAATACCAAACCAACTGAAGTAGCGAACATTGGACTCTTGGCCGCATCTACTTTGCTTCTTCCTAAATGTTCATTTGGATAACCAATACGTGTATCCAAACCAGTCATGTACTCAAAAAGCTGGCTAAGATTGATCAATTGAGATCCTCCTCCTGTCACTACAACTCCAGCTGCCAATTTCTTATTAAATCCAGAGCTAATAATTTCTGTGTGAACTAGCTCAATGATTTCTTCCATTCTAGCCTCAATTACATGAGCTAGATTTTTAATAGAAATTTCTTTTGGAGCTCTATTTCTTAACCCAGGAATAGAAACTATCTCATTCGGACTGGCTTCTTCAGCAATAGCTTTTCCAAACTTTGTCTTTAATAACTCTGCCTGATGATCCATAACCATGCAGCCTTGCTTGATATCAGAAGTGATGATGTTTCCACCGAAAGGAATCACAGCAGTATGGCGAATTATATTTTCATAGAAAACTGCTACGTCAGTTGTACCACCTCCTATATCTACTAAGCAAACCCCAGCTTCTTTCTCCTCTTCGCTCAGTACAGAGAGACTAGAGGCTAGTGGTTCCAAGATTAGGTTTTCAATTACTAGTCCTGCTTTTTTTACACACTTATTGATGTTGTTGATCGCATTGGTTTGAGCAGTGATGATATGGAAATCTGCTTCTAGCTTCACTCCTGTCATTCCTACTGGATCCATAATACCATCTTCATAGTCTACTATGTAGTCTTGAGGCATAACATGGATAATTTCGCTACCTGGAGGTGTAACGATTCTGTGCATATCACTTGTAAGCCTTGCTAGATCCTCAATTGTGATTTCTTCATCTGTCTCTCTAGTGATAGAGCCATGATGAACAGCACTTCTGATATGCTGTCCAGCAATACCCACATTTACGACTCCTATTTCAATGCCCGATTGTTCGCTTGCCTCTGCAATAGCCTTTTCAATGGCACGAACAGTTTTATCTATATTGGTCACAATTCCTCTGATCACCCCATCAGAAACTGCTTTGCCCATTCCTAAAATTTCGAGCTTTCCATACTCGTTTTTCTTGCCGACAATTACACAAATCTTGGTTGTGCCAATGTCTAATCCTACTATGATTTTGTCCTCCATAATTCTATATTTCTAGGTGATTATATTATTCTGCCGTTAAAAAAATCCTTTCTATCATCTTAAAGTCGACGCATCCCCCTTCGAGGGAAGATTTATCTTCTACTTCAGATAGAAGTGAATTACATATTTTTGTTTTCAAATTGATGTGCATCATTCGCAAATAATTTGATTTTCAAACTTCAAGTTGACCCTGTCATAGGTATTCCAACCTTTCTTGGGTAATATCTCTTTGTAGAAAGTCATCAATTTTGAAAACTTTCTTTCAATATCTTCTGGTAATCCAAACTCTACCATTTGCTTGGTTACTTGAGGGTATAACTCTATCTCTCCATTCTTTTTAAGCAAAAGACTTGCTATCTGAGCTCTCCAGAATTCGTCATTTTCTATAAAAGTGAGCAATTCAAAAACCTCTTTTCCATATTTACTCTCTTTAAGATTGTTTTCCCATGAGAATTCAAAATCGGTTTCCAACAATGGTACTCTAGCAGTATGACGTGCATTGATAGGAAGAACGTTTCCTTCCGAATCAATATAACGATCATTTTTACCGTCAATAAAGAGTCTCGCTATTGGCTTGCTTTGAACAACGTTAACTTTTAAGTTTCCCTTAAGATCACGATATACTTGCGCCTCTTTTACGAATGGATTAGCCTCTACTCTTCTTTCTAACGTTTTAGGATCAATCTTTCCTTGCTCAACTCCAATTACATAATCAGCACTTTTATCTGTCATCAGATCAATAACCTCCAGCTGATCAGTAAAGAAGTTTCCTTCTTGTTCTAAAATTTCTACTTTCACATTTTCTACATGTCTTGCATTATTCCTAATACCTGAAAAAGTGATTAGAAACAACAGCAATAATCCTGAGAAAGAATAGATTAATATGTTTTTCTTTTCTTGACTCATTTCACTTCTTCCTCTCCATTTATTGTGAACTTGTCTTTCAAATACTGAGCAATTTTTGGGACTTCACGATCAATATCTCCAGCTCCTAGTGTTACTAAAACATCTAAATCGTGATTATCTAGTTCCCATAAAAGATTGTCTTTTGTCACCAATACCTTTTTTTCGTTCTCCATTAAATCATAAATGGTTTGAGAGGTGATACCAGGTATTGGCTGCTCTCTTGCGGGATATATTTCCAATAAAATTACTTCATCAGCCATATCTAGCGCTTGCGCAAACTCCAATTTGAAATCGTTTGTTCTTGAATAAAGATGCGGCTGGAAGATAACTGTGATTTTACGCTTACCAGCCAATGACCTCATCGACTTTAAGAAAGCCTCAATCTCTTTTGGATGATGCGCGTAATCATCTACCAACGTAACGTTAGGACTTCTAAAGACATACTCAAATCTTCTTTTTACACCCGCATAAGATCGCATTCGCTTGCGAATTTCCTTTCCTTCCATTCCGAGCAAAAGACCAACCGTGATGGCTGCTACTGCATTTTCCACATTGTGATAACCAGGTACTTCCAGATGAATATCTGAGATTTTTTCCATCCCATATCTATAGGTAAATACAAAAGCACCGTTTACAATTCGGAGAGCATCAGCTACCGCATCACCATTCTTGATGGCATATGAAATGTATTTGTTACCTGGGTTTATTCTAAAACCAGCGTCAGAACTCATCAACACTTTTCCCTCTTCAGGTACACGTCTTACAAATTCCTCATAGGTATCTAGCATGCTTGTCTCATCACCATAAATATCAAGATGATCTGCATCAAGTGATGTAACAATCAATATCTTAGGATGGAGCTGTAAGAAAGACTTATCATACTCATCTGCTTCTACAACGAATGGCGCATTTTCATCACCAATAATCAGGTTAGTACCTGTATTGGTCATGATCCCTCCCACGAATGCTGTACAACCTTTTCTAGTGTCTTTCAGCAAATGGGCGATCATGGAGGAAGTTGTGGTTTTTCCATGAGTTCCTGCTACAGCAATGGTCAAATGATTTTCGGTAATCATCCCCAAAACCACCGACCTTTTCTTTACTTCAAAACCATTTTCTTGAAAGAAGAGTAACTCTGAATGATCCTTAGGAACTGCTGGCGTGTATACGATAAGGGTTCCTTCTTTCGATTTAAACTCTTTAGGAATTGAATCAACATCATCTTGATAATGTACCTCAATTCCTTCTTCTACTAATTTCTTTGTGAGGGTAGATTCAGTTTTATCATATCCTGCGATAGCTATATCTTTTTTTGCATTGAACCATCGAGCTAATGCACTCATTCCGATACCGCCGATACCGATGAAATAGACTCTATTTACTTCGTTTAGGTTCATGATACTAGCTTCATTACTTCGTTGGCGATATCTACAGCTGCATTATCATGCGCCATAGATTTTATATTTTCTGACAACTC
>CAYGTD010000246.1:0-5750 GCA_964352725.1 uncultured Roseivirgaceae bacterium | reverse complement strand
CAAGGATTTTTTGTCGCTTTCAATGCGACGGGTACGCTTCATTTTACACCTTCCATGATGGTGACTTCCAACAATGATGATGGTGGATACTTTAGAAAAGCAGAAGGAGATATCATCCGTTTTGCCTTGTCATCAGAAGACTTTTACAGTGATATTCTGATTGGATTTACCGAAGAAGCAACTGTTGATTTTGATCGAACGCTAGATGCTCATAAGCTCAAGGGCAATGGTGATTTACAACTTTACTCCAGAATGGGAGAAGAGATTATGGCCATTCAGGCGTTACCTATTTCCATAGAAGAAAGAACCATCGACTTGGGATTTGATGTAGCAAAAGCAGGTACTTATTCTTTGAGTATTTCTGACCTTCCTGAAAGTGATTTGGAGGTTTTTCTTATTGATCATTCGCTCAATAAAAAGGTGAACATAACCGAAATGAGTACCTACACATTCACCACTTCCAAAGCAGAAGATTCTCACCGATTCAGCTTGTCATTTGAACCAAATGGAGTTCTTTCTGTAGAACCCGAAGAATTGAGTAATGAGCTCCTGGTCTATTCAAAAAATCAAGAGGTATTCTTGAAAACCAAGAAGGAAATAGAGGAGGCGACAGTAAGCATTTACACGTTGAATGGTACACTTATTCAGCAAGTTTCCAATGTCACTTTCAAGCGATCGAAATGGAGTACTTCATTTAATGGAGAAGGTGTTTTTATAGTCACTGTGCAATCCGACAATGAGTTTTTGGTTTCGAAATTTCATAAGTAATCAGCATCATGGAAAAAATTATTATAGTTCTAACGACTTTATTCTTACTAGTGATTTCCATACCAGCTATGGGACAGGGAGCTCCGCCAGCAACACCTATTGATGGTGGACTCTCCTTACTTTTGGTAGCTGGAGGTATGTATGGAGTGAAGAAATTGATAAACAAAAAAAGAGATCTGTAGTTCGTCTTAAGTAAACCTTTGCTAATCTCATCATCTGAGGGTAGCTTTGTTTAGAATCATTCTAAATAATAAATCACTTGGCTACTTCAGTTCTTCTAGCTGATTTTCAATACCTCACCCGTCAAGGGATTGCATCGCTTATCAAAGCAATGCCAGGTTTTGAATTGATTAAGATGATTGATTCTTCTGAAAGCCTTGTAGATGAAGCGACAGCTTCCAATCCAAATTTGATCGTCATAGACATCTCAGACAAAGACAAGGAATTAATTCCTAAGCTGAAGACCCTAAAAGAAACATTAAAAAGCAGTTTTTTAGTCATCTCCAATAGTCAGACAAAAGATTCCATACAGCAACTTTTGTCCATGGGGATCAAAGGAATTTTAACCAAGAACTGTAGTGAAGAGGAAATCATATCTGGACTAAGAGCAGTGTCTCAAGGAAATCGATTTTTTTGCAACAACATATTGGAGCTCGTAGTAGAAAGTCCTGATAAGGATGAAAACTGCGAGCCAACTACGCTTACTCCTCGAGAATTTGAAGTGCTGGAATTGATTACCAAAGGAATGACTACTGCAATTATTGCCGAGAATTTACATGTGAGTGTACACACGATTAATTCACATAGAAAAAACATTTTGAAGAAGCTTAACTTAAAATCACCTGCGGAGCTAATCGTGTACACATTGGAGTCAGGTTTAGTAAAGGTTTAACTCATTTTGGAATAGCTGTTGGTTTTCTGTTTTCATCTATGGCCACAAATGCAAACTCACCTTCTATTGCCTGCTCTCTTTTCTCCGAATACATTTCTTCTATGAAAATTTGAACAGAAACCTTGAGGCTTGTATTTCCCACCTCCGTTACTCTACCAATTAATTCAATGATGGTACCTGCAGGAATAGGTTTCTTAAAATCAATCTTACTGCTACTGACAGTAACCATCCGTTGACGACTAAATCTCGTGGCAGTAATGAATGCCACCTCGTCCATGGCATGCATGGCAGTACCTCCAAATAGGGTATCATAATGATTCGTCGTATTTGGAAATACGGCTTTAAAAATTCGTGTTTCTGATTGATTTTTTCGTTCATCAAGGTTCATAGCATCTCTTGTTTGCACTCTCAAACTGAAGAACCACTTGAAAAGTTTTGGAGCCACGATTAACACTATATCACTAGAAGTAGTGATAAGACTAGCGACTAGTAGTGATAAATAATTTCCCGAGTGCTAGCGATTGTCTTATATCAGGAGTAGACTCAATTTTGCATTGTTTAGAATGATTCTAAATAGAATTTCAATTCCTAATTTCGCAACGTAAAAGCAATATGAGATCAATACAATCAGCGAGCAAAATCGCCTTCTTAATAATTCTATTCACACTATCTAGTTGTGACGGTGACGATGGGGCATCAATTTCCATCAATGAACCGGCCACTTACGTTTTTGAGAGAGACGGAGCATCTACTGTTTCGTTTGATGGGCAGACAACACGAATTGCCATGAGTGAGGCAATTGCTGCTTCGTTGATGAATAATTCCTTAGACGAGTCCTCTATTGATGACATGTTTTCTCATGAAGAAGGAAACAGCAATTTTGAAGATGCTGTCCTAAATGCTTCCGAAAAAAATGTAAGAAGTAAAATTGCCGCATCACAAGACTACTTCTCGGCTAATGCAACAGATGCATCAGCGATCAAGTCTTCATTTGATGAATGGATTGAGAAACAAGTTTCAGAAGTTTTTCCAATGTGGAATGAAGATGCTTCTGCTGGTGTAGCTGGCGCTATTCAAGAAGCAGGGGGAGGATCAGTGAGATATGTTAATGCAAAAGGACTGGAGTATGATCAGGCTTTTGTCAAATCATCCATTGGAGCTTTGATGGTAGATCAAATCCTGAATAACTACCTCAGTACTTCCGTATTGGACGCTGGCACAAATAGAGACGACAACACTGCCGGAGTACTGGTAGAAGGGAAATCATACACCAAAATGGAGCATAAATGGGATGAGGCCTATGGTTATGTTTATGGAGCAGCGGCCAATAAAGCAGACCCTAATGCCACTATCGGAAATGATGATAGCTTTTTGAATAAATACATTGGAAGAATGGAGGGGGACGCTGACTTTACAGGTATTGCCGATCAAATCTTCAATGCATTCAAGCGTGGCAGAGCAGCTATTGTAGTGGGTGACTATACAGTAAGAGATACCCAAGCAGCGATTCTAAGAGAAAGAATATCTACGATTATTGGAGTGAGAGCGGTGTATTATTTAGAACAAGGGAAAATAGGGTTGGAGAAAGCGAATCCAGATATGGGCTCAGTTTTTCATGATTTGTCAGAGGGTTACGGATTTATTTTTAGTCTCCAATTCACAAGAAATCCATTAACTGACGCACCGTATTTTACCAAGTCAGAGGTAGATAGTATGATCAATGATTTGATGGGTGACGGACCGAATGGATTATGGGATGTAACCCCAGCAACATTGAGTACTCTCTCCGCAACAATAGTTGGCAGGTTTAGTTTTTCTGTGGAGGAAGCTGGAAGTTGAAATAAGTAGTAGAAAAGAGGAATGAAAAATATGTTGAGAAAGATAGGAATTGGAGTAGTTATAAGTTGCCTAGTGGTGCTGTCAGGGTGCTCGGAAGATGATTCTGCAGTTGATGGTCCAGATAATTTCGACAGAGCAGCTATGTTGGAAAATTGGGCAGACAACATCATTATTCCCGCCTACGAAAACTATGTGGCTAAGCTCAATGATTTGAAATCCGCTACTTCTGTTTTCAACACTCAAAAAACGGAAGCAAATCTAATTTTGATAAGAGCTACATGGCTTGAAGCATATAAAGCTTGGCAGTATGTCGCGATGTTTGAAATTGGAAAAGCGGAAGAGCTCACCTTGATCAATTATACCAACGTATTTCCTGTGAATGTAGAAGATGTAGAAGAGACGATTGCTTCTGGCAGTTTTAATTTAGACGCAATTAATAAACAAGACGAGCAAGGGTTCGCGGCAATTGATTATTTACTGCATGGTCTTGGATCTAGCGATGAGGAAATTGTTTCTATCTATTTGCAGGAAACAGCTCAAAGCAATCACGATGATTATTTGATGGCACTGATTGACAATCTTGTTTCTTTATCCAATTCCGTACTTGAAGATTGGAAAAGTAACTATCGAGACACATTTGTTAATAACGTGGGGTCTTCTGCAACTAGCTCTGTCAACAAGCTTATCAACGACTACATTTTCTATTATGAAAAGCACCTAAGGGCGGGGAAAATAGGAATTCCAGCAGGAGTGTTTTCAAATACTCCCCTGAGTGATCGCGTAGAAGCATTGCACAGTAAGGGAAGTTCAAAAGCATTATTTGATGCTGGACTAAATGCCATGCAGGATTTCTTTAATGGAAGGCATTTTGGCAAAGATGAAACAGGAGAAAGTTTGAAATCCTATCTCGACTTTTTAAACAGTATCAAACAAGGAAAAGACTTAAGTGCCACGATCAATGCCCAATTTAATCTTGTAAGACAAACAGCATCTTCACTCAACGGAGACTTTGAATTGCAGGTGGAAAATGACAATGATCAAATGCTGCAATTGTATGATCAACTCCAAGTCAATGTGATCAACCTGAAAGTAGATATGCTGCAAGCATTAAATATCAGAGTAGATTTTGTAGATGCAGATGGGGATTAAGTGAATAACGTATCTAAATATATTGAACAACAAACTAAGGCTGCCCCATTGGCAGTCTTTCGTATTTTATTTGGCTTACTCATGTTGGCCAGTATGGTTCGCTTTTGGGGCAAAGGCTGGATTGAAAAACTCTACATTGAACCAACTTTTTTCTTCTCCTATTTTGGATTTGAATGGGTAAAACCTTTGGGCAATTTCACTTATTTATTATTTGTGATCTGTGCGCTATCCTCCATTGCGATCACAATAGGCTATCGATATAAATGGGCGATTGTTATTTTCTTTTTGTCTTTCACATACATTGAATTAATGGACAAGACCACCTATCTCAATCATTATTACTTCATTAGTGTATTGAGTTTTTTAATGATTTTTTTGCCTGCATCTGATCACTTTTCATTGGATGCCAGAAGAAATGTGTCACAAGATCTGGTGCCAAAATGGACCATTGATTCTATCAAACTACTTCTTGCTATTGTTTATTTCTATGCAGGCTTGGCCAAGCTGAATTCAGATTGGCTACTTGATGCTATGCCATTGAAAATCTGGCTTCCTTCCAATTATGATCTTCCTATTCTTGGAAAGTTCCTGCAGCAAGAATGGGTGATTTACGCGTTTAGCTGGGGTGGGGCTGCATACGATTTGGCTATTCCATTCCTGCTTCTTTGGAAGCCAACTAGAGCAATTGCTTTCGCTTTAGTCATTATTTTTCATGTGCTCACTGACGTTCTTTTTCCTATAGGAATGTTTCCCTATGTAATGATTGTTTGTACGATGATCTTCTTTGATGCTGACGTTCATGAAAGAGCGATTAATAGACTTCAGCATCTTCTTCTTGTCATTTCGAGTGTAACTAGAAATATATTCCTAAAGAATAGAGAACTCAAAAATGAAAGATTTCTCCCTAAGGTCGAAATGACAGATATGAAGAAAAGACAATCAACTCCGAAATGGAAAATTGCTGTAGTAGCCACCTTCTTTACCATTCAAATATTTCTACCATGGCGATATCTTCTCTATCAAGACGAGCTTTTCTGGACAGAAGAGGGATTCCGATTTTCATGGAGAGTGATGTTAATGGAAAAAGCAGGCTATGCCAATT
>CAYGTD010000245.1:0-5779 GCA_964352725.1 uncultured Roseivirgaceae bacterium | reverse complement strand
ACTGATGCAAGAAAAGATAGAAGCAAAGAACTTTTTAAAGGAAATAAAGAGGTGAATTTTATCGAGATTGCAGGTGCATGAAAGAAGATCCAATCAAAAGTTTTCGAAGCGCCTTCAAAGAATTTTTGAAAGAAGAAAACCTGGAGCATACTTTCAATCAAAAGCAACTTATTGCCAATTGGGAGAAAGTGATGGGGAAAACCATCGCTTCACGTACCACAAAAGTTTTCTTTAGCAAAAAGACCCTCTTTGTTCAGCTCTCCTCCGCTCCACTGAAGCAAGAAATGCAAAACTCAAAAGATCAGTTTTTGAAATTAATTGAGGCAGAATTAGGTAAAGGGGAAGTGGAGGATGTTAGGTTTTTGTGAACTATAACAAATAGCCATTAAGATTATCTAATTTCGATGCTTCAAATTGAATTAATCAAATGCTAACAACCATTCCCTCATTTTCCGATATAAAAAGAGCACATCAGCGTATCTCTAAATACATCGTGGAAACACCTGTAATGACCTCTAGTAATATTGATGAAATAGCAGGGTGCAGCTTATTCTTCAAATGTGAAAATTTTCAAAAAGTGGGCGCATTCAAAATGCGTGGAGCTGCCAACGCAATTTTCAGCTATCGGCCAGAAGATAGAGTGAATGGGTTTGCCTGTCACTCCTCAGGAAATCATGGTCAGGCGGTTGCATTAGCGGCTAAGCTTGCAGGATCAAAGGCATATATCGTCATGCCAAAAAATTCTACGCAAGTAAAATTGGATGCGGTCAGAGGGTATGATGCAGAAGTAATTCTTTGTGAGCCAAATGATCAAGCTAGGCAACAAACCTGTGCTGATGTTATTAAAAAGACTGGGGCAATTCTGGTTCATCCTTTCAACGACTATAACATTATAGCCGGTCAAGCAACAGCTGCTAAGGAATTAATCGAACAAACCGAAGATTTGGATGCCATCATTTGTCCTGTTGGCGGTGGTGGATTAGCTGCTGGCACTGCATTGGTTGCTAGCTATGTTGATCCTAGCATAGATTACTACCTAGGAGAACCGGAAGAATTGGATGATACGTATCAATCACTGAAAGCTGGGAAAATCATCCCCAATAAAACGACCAATTCCATTGCTGATGGACTGAGAACAACAATTGGTGAAAAGAATTTTGCGATCATCAAAGAACATGTAAAGGAAGTATTTACTGTCTCAGAGGAAGAAATGATAGCCGCAATGAAGCTAATTTGGGAGCGAATGAAAATTGTTATTGAGCCTTCTTGTGCTGTTCCTTTTGCGGCAATTTTAAAAAATAAAGAGGTTTTCGCTGGAAAGAAAGTAGGTATTATTTTGACAGGTGGAAATGTGGACTTAAGTAAACTTCCATTCTAAGTGAAAGAGCGAAAATTTTTCGTCGTTGGCAATCCCTATTCAGGGAAAAGAAAACTTCGGAAAGTTGTTCAAGACTTTTCCTCTTTCATGGAAGCCCAAAACCTTTCTTTTGAATTTCATGATACTGAACAAACTTACAGTGCCAGGAAAACTGTAAGTGAAAAGCTCGATAATACCTTTACGGATCTTATAATTATCGGGGGAGATGGTACCATCAATGAAACTGTAAACGGTTTGACCCATGATATTCCAGTCTCCATTATTCCAACTGGCACAGGAAACGATTTTGTGAAAATGATCAACATTGGAAAATCAAGAGAAGATCATTTCAAAACAGCTGTTGAAGGAGCCGTAAAGAAGATTGATCTGGGTTTATGCGACGATAGAAAATTTGTGAATGGAATAGGGATCGGTTTTGATGGTCAGATTGTGGAAGATATGGTGGAAAAGAAAGTGCCCGTATTGAGTGGGCACGCTGCGTACTACTATCATGTACTTCGCATTTTAGGGGGATACCGTGAAAGAGCATTTTCCTATCAGGTGGATCATAAATCTCTGACCAAAGACTTAATTCTATTGACCATTGGGAATGGATCCACATTTGGTGGTGGTTTTAAGCTAATGCCCAATGCTAAGCTGGATGATGGATTATTGGAAGTATGTGAGATTGGTAAACTTTCAGGATTTAAGCGTTTTCTAAATATTCACAAGTTGTCCAATGGGACACATGGTAGTATGAAAATGGTTGATTTTCATCAGGCTAAATCGGTAAAAGTTGCTGAAAACCCTTTACTCTTTGCCCACATTGATGGAGAACGAATGGGTCAACCTCCTTTTGAAATCAAGGTGTTGCCAAAGGCATTGAATATTCGGGTGGCTACTTCTTCTTTTTAAAGCTGGCCTTTTTCTTAAATCTCAGATACGCCCAGATAGTGATTGAAATCACAATAATAGAGATAAACTGAGAGTGTGAAATCACACCGTCAATGACATAACCTCGTGCTTCATCACCTCTAAATATTTCAATAATTGATCTGCCTGTTGCATAAAGAATGATGTAAATGAAGAAAAGTTGTCCTTCAAACCGATTGTGTCGCTTCATCATCCATAAAACAGCCAATATGCCAAGGATCATAAAAGATGAATACAATTGAGTGGGATGGAGAGGCGTATTGAGTGGTTCTGCCTGCGAAGCAGAGTCAGTAAAACTTACGCCCCACGGCATATCGGTGGGTATACCATGACAGCAGCCCGCGAAAAAGCAACCCATTCTTCCAAAAGCATGGATAATGCATGCGGTAATTGCCAACCTATCCATCATCGCCCACAGTGGCCATTTTTCTTTTTTGAAGTACCAAACCGTAAGAGGTATGGCAAACAACAGTGAGCCATAAAACACAAATCCTGTCCTAAAGTTGTTTTTCATGTTTTGAAAAGAGCCAAAATAGTATGCTGGATCCTCCATGAAGAAAAAAAGCTTTCCTCCCACAAATGCGCCTATTATAATGAGAATAGCAAGATTTTGAATTTTGTCTCGATCAATTCCTAATTCCTTTTTGGCCGAATAGGTCATATAGAAAAAACCTAGTGTGGCACCAATCATGATCATAAATCCATACGTATGGATTGTAAAGTCACCTATTGAGAATAATTCTGGGTACATAATGCAATTCTATTTTTACAATTAATAATACAATCAACTCTTAAAAACCGATTCTATTCCCTCACTCCCATCAAAAACGCGTATTGCCACTACATCTGCCTCTGCTGTCTTTTCACCGTCTTTAGAATAGAAATCGCATTTCATCACAGTTTTTCTTCCTTTTACTTCCACCACTTTTGCACGAAGTTCTACTTCTGTGTTAGGTGTCGGCTTTAGGTATTTAACCGAAAGAGTACCTGTTGCATAGCGATATTCTGGTTCGGAGTTAAGGCCTCTTCCTTCTTTTTTATAGGCATCTGCCATGGCTGTTCCCATGCAATGACAGTCAATTAATGTCGCTATTATTCCTCCATTCATCAATTGGCTCCAGCCATGATATTTCTCTTTGGAAGTCCACTGGCAAACAGACTCCTCTCCATCCCAAAAACTTTTAATCTGCAACCCTTCGTGGTTATGCCCACATCCAAAGCAGACATTTTCGGGCATATGGTCTTGAAAGTATTTTGAATCACTCATTTTTAGATTCTCTTATTTGCCATAGAGTTTCACTCCCTGATCGTAGTATTTATCCCCCTCTACCCAAAATGGTGTTTTATCAGCATTGCCTATCAGTCTACATGAATACACGTACGCTTTAAAAAATTTCTCCAAATAATCGTAATCTAATGATTCTGCATCATCACTTGGCTGATGATAGTATTTTCCAATCTCCGCATCGAAAGCAGTAAATCCTAAACTAAAGGTTGGTGCTGGAATTCCTTTTGCCGCAAAGCGAACATTATCAGATCGATCAAACAATCCTTGCTCTGGAGCAGGGTCATCTGTTGCTTTAATTCCAAAAGCTTCGCACGCTTCTATAATCATTTGATCCGCTGTGGTTCTACTTAAACCAATGATGGTTGCCAATGATGTATCATTGTATCCTGCATTGTCGGAATTGAAGCAGTAAACCATTTTTTCAAGTGCAATTGGCGAATTATCAACAAACGCTTTACTACCAAGCAGTCCTTTTTCCTCTCCTGTAAACAACACAAAAAGTGCGGATCGTTTTGTTGGATTTTTAGCAATACTTTTTGCGGCACTTAATACAGTAACCGTTCCAACAGCATTGTCTCTTGCACCATTATAAATAGAATCTCCTTCAGCATTCGCTTTGCCTATTCCCACATGATCATAATGAGCTGAGTACACTACGAACTCATTTTTCAGTGCAGGGTCGGTTCCTTCTACCATACCCACGATGTTTTTCGTAACAAACCTGCTTGTTTTGATTTCCTCAATCACCACAGACCCTTTTGTCTTCTTTTTCTTCATTGCAGATAAGTCATCCAAAGATCGGTTCATCCAAACATGAACGATGGAAGAAGATGCATCTCCTTCATCTAAGATTGTTTGATCTCTATTGAAATACCTAACCAAGAGATTCCAAGGAATTTGAGAAGAATTATATAACTCCACTAAACCAACACCCCCTTTTTCAATTATCTTTTTTCTCTTTTCCGATGAAATGGAAAGCCACTCTTGTGGGTTCTGACTTTCTCCATCGCCACACAATGCAAAAACAAGCTTCCCTTCAATTTTTGCTTTTTCTAAATCTGCTTCTGTACCATATTCCACAAAAATCATTGGCACATCAAACAGTGATTTACCCTCATTGATCAAGAAAAAGTCCTCAGTTATTTTATATTCTTCGCCTCCAACTTTGATGGCTCCTGTAGTTGGCGCTTTTACCGACTTCATTGGCACTGCTTGAAAATAACTATCCATTCCTTCCACCATTTGTACATCATACTCAATGAAGCGACTCTGAATATATTTCGCAGCAATATTTTGACCCTCCGATGGTGTATCTCTTCCTTTAAGTTCGTCAGACGCTAAAAAACCGATATGGCTTCTGATGATACTTTTATTTACTGACTGATCTGCCAGCTCTTGATCAGTTTGCGCAAAAACAAATTGTGCCGTAATTGTTAGTAATAAGAGGAATGTATTTTTCATAGGATCATATTTTAAAGCAAGATAACTACAAACAAAAAAAGGTCAGCTTAAAAAAAGCCGACCTTTCCATGAATTAAATCTTCTCACTAATTCAAAAACTCATAAATACCAGCAACGCCTTGGCCTCCACCGACACAAGCTGTTACCATACCATACTTATTCTTTCTTCTTCTCATTTCGTTGAAGAGCGAAATGGACAGTTTTGCTCCAGTACATCCAAGTGGATGACCCAATGCAATGGCTCCTCCATTCACATTCAAGATGTCTGTATTTAAATCCAATTCTTTGATCACTCCTAATGATTGGGCAGCAAAAGCTTCGTTCAATTCAATCAAGTCGATATCATTTTGTTTTAAACCTGCTTGCTTCAATGCTCTTGGCACAGCTTCCACTGGACCTATTCCCATAATTCGCGGATCTACACCAGCAGTAGAGTATGCTACCATTCTTGCAATTGGCTCCAATTTGTATTCTTTCACCATCGCCTCACTCATCACCATTACGAATGCTGCTCCATCAGAAGTAGGAGAAGAATTGCCTGCGGTAACCTGACCTCCATTTTTAAATGCTGGTCTAAGTCCTGCTAATCCTTCAAGAGTGGTGTCTGGTCTTACACACTCATCGGTATCGACCGTATATTCTCTTGTCTTCTTTTTTCCTTCTCCATCCAAGTAGGTTTCCTCAACAGTCACAGGAACAATTTCGTCTTTGAATTTTCCATCTGCAATTGCCTTTGCTGC
>CAYGTD010000244.1:0-5785 GCA_964352725.1 uncultured Roseivirgaceae bacterium | reverse complement strand
GGTCGCCCTTTCTTTGCAAGAATTGTCCTTTTTTAACTGTTAGTGTTTTCAATTTCTGAATCCTCTTTTATTGCATACAACAATAATGCAACCCGCAGTATTCGACCTTAAGTGTGTCAGTTTTGCTCATCAAATATAGAAATGCTACTCATAACTCCTTCATTATGTGTTTAATTGAGAATAAAATGGTGCTTTGAAATTGAATCATTTTCAGCGATTTTTGACATATGTAAAAGTTTTAATTCAATCCTCTTCCCTACTAAATCTAACATTCTGAACTCTTCCCTTATTGACCATCAGGTCTGTGATGTCTCCATTTTCCGATCTTTGTATTAGCATCTTGAACCCATTTGCCCATAAAATGTCAGGAGCAAATAGCTGACCTTCCCATACATTTTCTCCAGACTTGACATCAAATACATCTTCCCTTACATGTTTAATTTCAAATCCTAGATCCAATTCATTATTCATGTAATTTCCGTTGAGATTTTGAAAGTCATACCCTTCCATATCAATGTCTAAACGCGTTAAGGTATATGGATCGTGTGAAGGATAATAAGCGGTGATTTGAAGTCCTTTATCTTCACTGTAAACGAACACTTGTTTAAAGTCTGGATCATTTATTTCATGATAGATATTATCCTCTTCATGCTCTATTTCCACATTTTCTCGCCCTGCTCTATCTAGAAAAAGTTTATTATCTACTTCAATAAACTTATAAAAGTATCTTCCTGGAGTGCTGTATGTTCCTAGCAATTCTTCTTTTGAAACAAAGGGACCATTTTCTTCTGGTCCTCTTGGGAATGAGGTTTTCGCGATTTCTTTTCCATTGATGATGTCAATACATGATTCTGCTATAATGGATGTGGAAATATTACTGTAATTGGTCATAACTACCACGGATAGTTGCTCTTTAGGATTCCTTATAAAGGTGGCACCATAGGCTCCTGTGCTTCCGTGATGAAAGGAATAGTTTTCATCCTCATCGAACTCAAGGCCATAACCATAATTGGTGATCGGTGAATTTTCAATTGGCGCTTGACTCTTTGATATGAGCTCGATTGAAAGGGTCGAGTGCTCTCTAGTTTGTATGATACTTTCCCATTGCAACTGATCCTCCAGCGTGGTGAAGAGAGCTCCATCACCATGCAAATCTGAGTTCCAATCATATTCCCTATACCTTTTCCAAAACCCATAGGGAAGGACTCTTGTATCAATATTTTCATGATTGGATTCAAATGAGGTTGACGTCATTCCAAGTTGATCAAAAATTGATTTGGAATATGCTACGAATTCTTTTTCCGTTATTTTTTTTATAATCTCGGTCAGCATAATGTAATTGGAGTTACTATACATATGCTTGCTTCCAGGTACGAAGTTGAGTTCTTGTTGCTTGGATAGCAGGTCTATTGCATCGGTATTTAACAAAGTGATCTCCCACCAAGTAATTCCTTTTAATGACCATAAATCATAAACATCTCTTATTCCGCTCGAATGATTAAGCAAATGTTCTATCAGTATGGGCTCTTTAATATTGGGATAAAACGAAGGGAAATATTTTCGAATGTCATCCTTTAAATTGATTCTATTTTCTTCTATGAGTTTTAGAATAGCAATTGCAGTGAATTGCTTTCCGCTTGAAGCGTAATTGAATCGAGTTTCATTACTGAGTGGAATCTCTTTGGGAATATCAGCAAAACCTGCGTGTCTAGAGTAGACAACTTCTCCATTTCTCACAATACCAACGGCTAATCCAGGGCTCTTCTTTCCTACTTGATCATCAACTAATTTGTCTAATTGCTTTAGCTGTTTTTTATTCAGCTGAGCAAAACATGAATTGAATAATAGGAATGAGAGAATGATGATACCATATTTCATAGTCGTTGTTTTGAAGTTTTGATATCACAAAAATCGAATGAATAGGAGTACCAATCGCTTCATATCATGATTTGATACCACTACTTTAAATTAGAAATATATTGATTTGGAGTTTGCTGAGTATGTTTTTTGAACGCTCTGTTAAACGTTGTTTTAGAATTGAAGCCAGAATCAAGAGCGATGCTTAAAAGGGTGAATGTCTGCTGATCTCCTTTTTGAAGTCTTTCTATTACTTCCGACACTCGGTAAGAATTGACAAAATCATTAAAGTTTGAATGATAACCTGAGTTGATTACTGAAGAAATTCGTTTGGTAGTTGTATCTAATGCTTTGGCTACATCTATTAGTGTTAAAGTTGGATTCTTAAATCCATTTTCAGAATGAACAAACGTATCAATGCTTTTCATCCATTGATCCAACTCATTTGGCTCCATTTGATTGATTGATTCCTTTACTTCTTTTGGTATTTCATCTTCTTGGTTTTTAACAAATCGCGTTGATATGGATGTCTTAATAGAGTTAGCATATCCTGCAAAAGCGATGTAGTAAAAAGAGCAGGCAAAAAAGAAATAGTACCACCACTTACTTCCAAAGTCACCCCAATTTGGAAATAAAGCCAGGAAGAAAATCCTTACAATTAGTATGACTAAGAGTGCAATTAGAAATTGCTTAATCCAATTGTAGACTACAGCTTCAGCGAAGCTTAATTCCTGAAAAATCTTCACTCGGTAGTCGTTATAATGTCGAATACAAATGATGAGGTAAACTATAATGGCACCATGACCACTAAATTGGTACCACGGAGAAAGATCTTTATCTCTACCATCCGCATAGAAATAGAATTCATCTAACACCAATACATCCGTGACAAACACAATAAAGGAATACACTAGATATACCACAGCTGGTGCGAAGTGGAATACATCCCTTTTATTGATTCTATATGAAGGATTTAATAAGGTTTTTACATAAAATAATACTGCTGGTCCAATGAGAAAGAATTGTTGAAAAGGGACAAAAAACAAAAACTCACGATATCCATCTTTGGCGTACCACCCTTCATGACCAAGCATCCAGGGTGTAATGTACAGGCAGCTTAGAAAAATAAGTAGACTCAACCACTTACTAGAACTACTGCTATCACCATAGCCTTTAATAAAAAGAATTAATGAAAAGATGAGTCCTTGTGTAAAAAAGAAGAGTAAAAACGCACTTTTATAATAAAAGTCAAAAATCATAAACTTATCTTATAAAGCCTCTTTCAAATCCTCTCGTCACCTAATTGGACGGTTTCACTACCTTATAAATTACTTCATTTTTTGGTAGAGCAAACCTTTCTACTTCTGACTTATCTAGCTCTTTAATGAGTTGCTCTTCCACCACTTCAAATCCTACAGACCTCAATCTTTCGGCATAGTCTTCGCCATACATCCTCACATGGTCGTCTTGCCCAAATTCCTTTTCTCTTTCTCTGGGATCGGTAATAGACTTGTCCTCATAGGTCACTTTGGGTAATGGATAGAAAAAGGGTACTTGTAGGATGGCCCAGCCTCCGGGTTTCAGTACTCGCTGCATTTCCTTCAGGCATTGAATGTCATCTTCCACATGCTCCAAAACATGATTGCAAAAAATCACATCGAAAGTATGCTCTTCAAATGGAATATCATGAAGATCCATTTTCACTTTAGCAAGCGGAGACTCTATATCGGCTGTGATATAATCAAGATTTTCTATTGCTTCAAATCGATCCATAAAGCACAGCTCAGGAGCTACATGCAGCATTTTATTCTTAGCAGTGAAGAAATCTGTTTTTCTTTCCAAATAAAGCCAAATGAGTCTGTGTCGTTCCAGAGAAAGACATTTTGGGCAAAGTGCGTTGCTTCTTGATTTTCGTCCATACGGAAGAAATTTCCTAAACTGTGAATGACAAACTGTACATTCTACTTTCTTTCCCACATAGAAAATGGAAATACCTCTCATTGCTATATGGCTAAATAGCTGAAGGTATTTTCGCGGTATGTTTCGAAGAAAAAAGGAAATTAAAAATTTCATGGAGCTCAAATTTGGAGCGCAAGTTATTTATATGCCTTCCATTGACAAAAAATTCTATAATTTGGTTGACGTAACCATGAGAGTATTCCTAATTTTTTTGTTGCTATCTACTGGTATTTTGGCTTTTGGTCAGAAAATACCTTATCCACAAAGTGATTTACCAACAGAGAATGTGAAGATGGGAAAGGACTCCAATAAGCGAGCGAATAAGCCTAAAAGAAAGCGCTACAGCTACATTTATGTCCCTAATGGAAACAAAGTGCTTTATGGAAATCCATGTGCAACCGAAGCAACACATAAAATGGGATTTGAGTATTTGGTGGAACCAAAAGGAAATGGCAGCAAGACAAAAAAGGGCAAAATTTTAAATAATTTGTGGGTAAAGACAAAATTAGTCGCAACAAGATCTCCTTTTTGGAAAGCTATTCTCAAGAGGAAGTTTAAAGAATGTAGAATCAAGAGTGGAGATTTTGTAGGATGATGGATTCAAGAACAGTACAGTTTTCACGAACCCGATTGACGGAATTAATGATTCCTTCTTATGCCAATTTTGGCGGGAAAGTGCATGGTGGTTTAATCTTGTCATTGATGGATAAGGTGGCCTATGCTTGCGGCAGTAAACATGCTGGTGCTTATTGTGTCACTGTCACTGTAGATGGGGTTGAATTTTTGCAGCCAGTAGATGTAGGAGAACTACTACACTTAGATGCTTCTGTTCATTATGTAGGAAATAGTTCGTTGGTAGTAGGAATAAAAGTGACCACAGAAAATGTGAAAACCAACGAAATAAAACATACCAACAATAGCTACTTTACCATGGTGGCTAAAGGAGATGACGGCAAACCAAAAAAAGTCCCGGAGTTAATTCTTGAAGACATATCTGAAATGAAAAACTTTGTAGAGGCCATAAAGCGTAGCAAACTAAAGAAAGAAGCAAATGCAAAAATGGAAAAGGAACAAGATGGTTTTATTATGGTAGATGATATGGTGCTGCTAAACGATCAGCGAGTGCATATTAAGTTTAATGCAGATGATGAAATCAACGATCTTTTTTCCGATACATAAATTTTAGTCCAGACCAATCTTCATCTACTGCGCATACTTTCACATCTACCAATCCGCCCTTTAATCCGAATTCACGCACAATATTGCCGTTTAGATTAGTTTCCTTTTTTGATGTCCCTTTTGGCCAAGATATCCAAAGTGTTCCATTTTTCTTTAGGTTTTCTTTCCACACTCTCCAATGTTTTTCCAGCTCATTTAATTGAGTCACGAAAGCGTGCTCAAAATCGTAAGGCGAATTGCTTATTTCAATTTCAAATTGGGATTCCTTCGGAGTTTCTACTAGCAGATCAAAATAGTTAGATGGTGATTGAAAAAGGTAGCAATTGTCTCCTTCTTTTATTCCTAACTTCTTCCAGAGGGGATTTTTTGAGTAGCCTGCCATTAATTGCAATTGATTGCAGGTATCCCATCCCACCCAAGTTCCAATGCTTCTCTGAATTCAAAACAAGCATTGTAATCTTGATTTAATGCCAAGTATGACTCGGCACTTGTAATGAAAGCATCCAAGCTATCAGGCCATACATATTTATTCCAAGTAGAGGCCTTTACTGCCATTTTATAATCACCAACCTGATAGTAGATATCAGCAAGTCCAGAGTAGAGGTCATAATGAGAAGATGGTACGAATTCTTCCCTAATCACCATGGCATAGCCTTCACCATAAAACTGTTTGTATCTTTTCACTGCCAGCCTATGACCGATTAAATAGTAATCCTTAGCAGTTTCCAAATCATTGAGCATGTCACGATTTATTTCAGCTATTTTCACCAAGGTCTCTATGATTTCATAT
>CAYGTD010000243.1:0-5785 GCA_964352725.1 uncultured Roseivirgaceae bacterium | reverse complement strand
GAGCAATTAAGTATTATGAAAAACTGTATCTATCTAAAAATGAAGTAAATACGCTTTATAAAGTATCATTTCTTCAGTTTGAGTTAAAAAGATTCGGAGAAGCAAATGCATCTTTAGATATTATTATTGGCAATCCAGAAAGTGAGAGTATTTTTATCGGATTCCCAACCACGGATGGAAATGGTCAAGATGTTCCATTAAAAGTAGCAGCTCAAAGATTGAAGGCTATGATAGTGGAAGAAAATGGAACGAAGGAGGAGTCTATAAATGCTTACCTAGGTGTGTTAAAGATGTATCCTGATTTTCAGATTGTGCAGCAGCAAATTGCTGAGTTGCGTAAAAAGAAAGAGGGCGAATAATATCTTATTCCGTTACTTCCTTTAGCTTCTCAAGCCAAAGATTAAGTTCATTAAATATCTTTTGATGGCTTTCAAGTATTATTAAGATTCCTTGTAATGAAGTGCTTAAGGTAACTATCGTTTGATCATCATCAGATACAAGCTCCCATACATAAATACGTTTGATATTTTTTGAAAGACCTGTCCATGTTAAACTAGTAGGTTCTTGAATATGTTGAATTTGAGATTTTACATTTGACCCATTCAATCGCCAATTAAATTTTGTTTTTTCTTCCAGCTTACCAACTATCTCCATTTTAGAAATTGATGGATTCCAGTTGTGCCAATTAGAAAAATCAATCAACTTATTCCAAACTTCTGAGATAGGTGCATTGATAACAATAGAGTGCTGATCTGTAATACCTGCATCCTCATTAATCTTTGCCTCTCGAGCTAGTTCATTCAGTTTTTTCATGTAAAACAAGTTGTATTCTATGCTAAGTTATTCAACTTCTAAAATATCTCGCCTAACAATTAATTTTTGAAAAATGTATGAACTAAATAGGGTGATAAGAAGTTAATTTTGCTCATTATAATTAAGCAATGAAAGCAACATTTGGATCTGGATGTTTTTGGTGTACTGAAGCAGTTTTTCAACGATTGAAAGGTGTTTCTCTAGTACAGTCTGGTTATGCCGGCGGTATGACTGAGAACCCTACTTATAAAGATATTTGTACTGGAGAAACAGGTCATGCTGAAGTAATTCAGATTGAATATGATCCATCTATTGTCACCTATGATGAATTGCTTGAGGTATTTTGGAGAACACATGACCCAACCACACTTAACAGACAAGGAAATGATGTTGGGACTCAGTATCGCTCTGTTATTTTCTATCATGATGACAGCCAAAAAGAGTTAGCTAATTCTTACAAGAAAAGATTACAAGAAGAAGAAATCTGGGGTGATCCAATAGTTACGGAAATTTCTCCTTTACCTACGTTTTATGAAGCTGAAAGCTATCATGATGACTACTATAATGAGAATAGGAGTCAGCCATATTGTACATTCGTAATAGCTCCTAAAGTAAAAAAATTAAAAGAAATTTTTGCAGACAAGCTAGCTTAATTACCATAGTGATTGCTAAGATGATGTACATGTTGCCGAATTCTATCAACGCTAGCTGTGACATGTTTTACATACTTAGATAATTCTGTTTCTAAGATGTAGACTTGGCCAGAGTAAGAATATTGACCAACTTCATTCCTTAAGTCGTCGGCATGTTTTTCAATATCTTTGAATGCTTTACATTCTTGACCCATAAAATGAGAGAAATTTTTTGGATTATATTTTTCCTCGAATTTGGCGATATCTTTCAATGATCTTTTAATCTCTTTATCTTTTCGTTGCTTCGAAAGATTAGTTAGTATCCCGAATAGAATAGTATCATAGTGATGAATATCACTCATTAAGTTGAGTATTTTAGTTCTATACTCATCATCAGTACAAATAGAACCCAATCCTTCATAAGTGGCTAGTTTGTCAGCTTCCAAATCCCAATCGTAAGTGATCTCATCTACCTTTTCATCTATTCTTTTTTGTGTCTCTTGAGCAAGAGAAGCAAAAGAAATAGCAAGGAAGAAGGCAAGAGTTAATATTCTCATTTAAATACTTTATTTTTTCAGCACAACAAAATTTAGACCAGTCTTGTTGTCATTTATATATACAGCTAAATTAGCTTCGATCGACTAGACTTTTTTAACTTTAAACAATATTAAATGCACAATTAAGTATTTACAACAAGTATTATATATGTAATATCACGATGGGAAAATTAATTTATTTCATATTTGTTCTTTTTGCATGTCAATCTGTCCAAAAAGAGAATATTGAGTCCATTACAGCGGATCAGTTGAAGGAATTTCAAAAGCAAGGGTTAGAAGTAGTAGACATAAGAACTCCAAAAGAATATGCATCAGGACACATCCCAAAAGTTCCTAATATAGACTTTATGGATAGTAATTTTAGCGCTTTAATCGGATCAAAGAATATGAATGAGCCTATTGTAATTCATTGTGCATCTGGTGGTCGAAGCAAAAGTGCGGCGAATCAACTAATAGAACTTGGGTTTATCAAAGTTTACGATTATTCAGGTGGCTTTTCAGATTGGAAAAAAAGAGGGGAAGAGGTTGAAAAATGACTAAGAAGTGCGTTACTGGGAAAACAATTTTCGAATCAAAGGAACTTGCAGAAGAAGCACTCATTCAAAACCATATAAGAAACAATCATAGGAAAGGTAGCGGTCCTATCAATGTATATGAATGCAGAGATTGTTTAAACTGGCATTTTACTTCCAAAGGTGAATCTAGCGGTTTACTTGAGGATCCAATTGTCATTTCCAGAATTACTAGCGAACAAAGAGCGAACGATTGGGAATATAAATTAAAATAAAAAAGCCATTCCCTTGGAAGAGAATGGCCTAGGATTACACCTATCAACGTTATTATGAGAAGATTTAACTATGGTTGGTGAACCCGTACACAAATAGAACCCTTTTAATCAAAAATGGTTGCATTGTTATATTAACGGTGTGTTAAATAAGATTAATGGATGATTATCCTAATAAAAGTGCTATTTCTCATTTAAATCTTCTATCAGGAACTGTATTTTTTGCATATCATTTATCAAATCACTGAGGTTAGTTGATTCTAAATCGACCTTCTGTTTGACTGAAAAGTTCTTCGTTATGCCTCTTTCGGCTTTAATAAATGATTCGATACTTTGTGAAAGTTGAGTAGATAGATTTTTAGTTAAGAATAATTTCCTGTAAAAAACCGTAAGCATTCTATTATGATGTGTGTAATACTCTAGCGACGTAGTTTCCTTACTGACGCTATTTAGTAAGGCCTCAAAATCTTCAATGGTTTTCTTACTGATTTCATCCAGTTTGGGTGTGTATGTTGAAGTCATGTATTTATGTAGGACTTGTAATGATCTATTTAGTTGATCATGCGAATCATATAAATGCTTCTTAACTCTCTTTTTCTTTTTCGGATTCAATGCCGACACATTGTTTGGTAAAATTCCTCTAACAATTCCTCCAAGACCAAATATTCCTCCAATTGTTTCAGTGGTTCCCTTTAAGGCTTGATAGATATTGAAACCATTAGGAATCATTAAATAATAATTTTGAATGTATGAATCTAAAAATTTGGCATGCCATTGAATAGAATCTGGCAACTTCATGGACTCTTCATATTCATTAATTGAATAAATAATTGTAGCTACTCTGATAGAGTCCGAACTATGTAGTGAACTTTCTAGGTTTTTAGCTTCCAAATTCAATACGGCCACATTTTTGTTCAACTCACGGTAATATCTTGGGTAGTTTGCAATTGTCTCGAAGTAATTGTGCGATAACTTGACTTGACTCTTACTCAAAGGAGCACAACTTGACATAGTTAGAGCGGTCGCTAATATCACAAAAACTGATTCCCACTTTTTCATGAGGTTAAATTGATAAATAATTATCTAAAAGCAATCAATTGCTTATTCTCTTTTATGAGCCTTTGATTTAAGTTAAATTTGTTTCTCAAACAAAAACAGCAAAAAGTCCTTATCATTTTTAAAGAAAACGACACCATCAATTCAGTTATTTTTCGTCTAGCGAACAAAAATAAGGGGGGTGATTTATGATTTTGGACATTGTAATATTTGCAGTCTACGTCCTTTTTGTTTTTCTGGTCGGTCTCTACTTCTATAGAAAGAATAAGACAAGTGATGATTATTATGTAGCAGGCAGAAATGTAAGTAGCTGGCATATTGGTTTATCTGTAGTGGCAACAGACGTTGGAGGAGGTTTTTCGATAGGTCTAGGTGGCCTTGGGTTTACAATGGGATTGTCAGGTTCTTGGTTATTATTTACAGGCTTGATAGGAGCTTGGATGGCGGCAGTATTATTGATTCCAAAGGTTTTTGAGTTGCCAGGAATACGAAAATTGACCACACTCCCTCAAATATTTGAATTTTTCTACGGTAAAAGAGTAGCTATTCTGGCAGGTATCATTACAACAATAGGATACTTAGGGTTTACTAGCTCTCAAATAATAGCTGGAGCAAAATTAGCTGCAGGTACTTTTACTGAGCTTTCTTTTACTCATGCAGTATTAGTTATGGGAATTGTAGCTATTGGTTACACCATTTTGGGAGGGCTCAAAGCTGTTATCTATACCGATACTGTTCAATGGATTATTTTGATGGCTGGGTTGCTATTTGCTGGAATTCCATTTGCATATCAAGCCATTGGAGGATGGGAAGCAATTAATGAAGTAGTTGATCAGGATTATTTATCGCTGACCAATGTGACTTGGAAACAACTTCTAAACTGGTCTATCACAATAATCCCCATATGGTTTGTAGGAATGACCCTCTATCAGCGAATCTTTGCAAGTAGAGGAGAAAAGCAAGCAAAAAAGGCATGGTTTATCGCTGGGCTTTTTGAGTGGCCAGTTATGGCTTTCTCAGGAGTTGTTTTAGGACTTTTTGCAAAAGTTGCCTTTGAACAAGGCGTTTTTGAGGTGGTAGGATTTGGTGTGGGATCATCTATGGATCCTGAATTAGGACTTCCAGTGCTTCTTAGGACAGTGCTTCCACATGGATTAATGGGTTTAGTGTTAGCTGCTTATTTCTCTGCGGTAATGTCTACAGCAGACAGCTGTCTTATGGCATGTTCTGGTTCTTTCTTAACTGATATTTTACGATTCAGAACAGATGATGGGGAGATGAGCAGCAAATCTCTTAAAGCTTCTCAACTTGCAACATTAGTTCTTGGAATTATTTCTCTCATCATTGCATTGTCTTTGGAGAATGTATTGGAAGCAATGCTCTTTTCTTATGCTTTTATGGTGTCAGGTCTGTTTGTGCCAATTGTTGGCGCTTTTTATTGGAAAAAATCAAACAAAACAGGGGCTTTTATTGCTATGATAGGAGGAGGTGTGGTTACCACTACGCTTACATTACTTGAAATAAGTTGGTTAGGTCTTGATCCTAACCTTTATGGAATATTGACTGCTTTAGTAGTTTTTATTGCTTTTGGATTAATTAAAAACAAAGGAAAATGAATTTAACGATAAAGAGATATTCACCTGCCCAAATAGTGGGTCTGTATGAAAAAGAGACCATTGTGGAGTTCCTTCATAAACACCTTGATGAATTTGGTGATGAAAAAGAGGACATACGAAAATGTATTGAATATGCATTGAACGCAGGAAAGCATCCTGGTGGAGTAGTTTTATCAGTTTGGGATGGAGATACGCTGGTAGGAGCAACTATACTTAATAAAACGGGTATGGATGGCTATATTCCAGGTAATATTCTTGTATATATAGCTACACATGCAGATTATCGTGGAAAAGGAGTCGGTAAGCAACTTATGCAAAAAGCATTTG
>CAYGTD010000242.1:0-5787 GCA_964352725.1 uncultured Roseivirgaceae bacterium | reverse complement strand
TAACTACTATAAGCTGGAAGGTGAGTCATTCACAGGGATTGATATCTCGACCAATGTACCTTCCCCAATTTTTGATTGTATCGTAATCTGACCTTTATGGTCTTCTATCACCGAATATGCTATGGACAACCCAAGGCCAAATCCTTCCCCTGGATCTTTAGTAGTAAAGAATGGGTCGAAAACTTTGCTCAGATTCGCCTCATTTATTCCGCATCCCGAATCCTTGATTGACACCATGATTTTTCCTGCTTGTACGCTTGTCGATATCGAAACTTTTCCCTCATTATTAATGGATTGCATGGCATTCACTAAGACATTTAGGAAAGCTTGATGCAGCCTACCAATATTTCCTTTCAAATGAGGGATTTCTGTTGCGAAATTCATTTCAACAACAATTCTATTCTTATACTGATGATTAATCATCGTATGGCAGTTTTCAAGAATTTCATTTACATGACAATCCTCATTATTATCTTTATTATCTCGGCTAAACTGATTTAATCCTTTCACGATGCTTGTGGCCCTGTCCAAACCGCTCTTCATAGCCAATAATAGGAATTCAAACTGATTTTTTTGCGCTGTTTCATGTTCGTCAAAGTACTTCTGAAACCCATGGTAGGCACCCATTATATAGTTCAGTGGATTGTTGATTTCATGAGATACACCAGCAGTAAGTGTCCCGAGTGAAGCCATTTTTTCTACCTGAACCAATTGAGATTGGGTTTTTTTAAGATCTCGCAATGTTTGGTTCAACTCGTTGTTTCTGAGTGCTAGTTTCTGATTAGATTTCATTCTAGCCCTAAGAAATCGGTACAACATAAATAGCATCAGAACTAGAAAAAAGATAATGATTCCAATTCCCCTTACTCGATCATTTTGCCTTAAAATTTGTTCTTTCTGCAATAGATTTTCTTTTTTAAGAAGTGCATTGGCATGTGCTACCTGATCTAGATTATACTGCTGGATTAAGTCTCCACGCTGTTGGTTATAAATGTCTATTCTATACATATAAGCATTTTGCAATTGCATAAATGCAGAAGTTGTATCATTCAACTCAAGATAAGCATCAGTACTTAATTGGTATAAATCCAAAAGTTGAGGTTTAGCCTGAATTGTTTTAGCAACGGCTATTCCCTGATCTACAAAATACTGAAGTCTTGGAAGGTTTCCTTTAATTCTTTCTAGTTTGGCCAATTCAATATAGGTGTCTGCTTGACCCTGAGAATGCTGAATACTCTTCCATTGATCGAGTGCCGTTAGGAAAAGCGTTTCTGCCTGCTCAAGGTCATTCTGCTTGATATTTAATTTACCCAGACTCATTTGAGATGTGGCAATTCCTCGTATATCCCGGAGTGATTCCCGTATAGCCAACGACTTTGTTAGGTAATAGTAGGCGGAATCATATTTCCCTTTTGCCTGAGCGATCAAGCCCAAATTGTTAGTTGAGTAACTTATGCCAAGGGAGTCATTTATGACGTATCTTATTGCTAGTGCCTTATTAAACCACGCTTTTGACTCTTTATAGTTTTCTCGATCTTTAAAGATGTTACCAATATTGTGGTAGGTATTTGCTAAAGCCAATTCCCCCCCAATCGAATCACGAACATTGATCGATTGATAATATAAGCGTAGTGCACGGTCTAACTCACCCCTTACCCAAAATGCAACACCAAGGTTGTTATAGGCGGTAGCCAATCCTTCTCCATACCCAACCGCAAGAGCTTTTTCTAATGATGTAGTTCCAAGTTCAATGGCCAGGTTGGTGTTCGAAAACCAATTTGATTTACTTTCATTATTAAGCTCATCAATTTCTAAAATGATCTGATCTTTCATTTGGGCGAATGCCATCTGAAAAGAAACAAGGGAGGAAAAGAAGAAATAGATAAGTATCCGCATTGACTCTTTAAAACAAAGACAAGAAATTTAAAGCGTAATGCAATATGAAGCAATCCTAACGTAACTTATTTCTTCTTTTTAATACTCATTTTGATCTCCACCATATCAATCCATCATGATCAATCCATGATACTTGGAATATGCTATTGATAACAAATTTTTGACAGTAAAATTGGGGTAGATTGTTAATGTGCTAAGTTATGCGTACAATGGTTTTGATATGGGTAGTAGCGTCCTGTAGGATGCTATAATTTCATATATATTGTTGGCATTAATCTGTTTTTATTACTCGGTAAAACTCTCTGTCGAAAATTTCAAAATACTCTTCTGCTGAATAGTCCTCGAATGCTGGAACAAAGAAACCTATTGTTTTCCTTTCTCTTTTATTGTATGATTTTAAATAGTTCATTTTTATCTGAGCTTCTTCTTTGATGCTTACTTGAACTGTGGGTGAAGGCATACCGTCTACACCGTATATTTTTTTAGCTTTTTCCCATTCATCACCTGGAAACCCCCAATTCTTCATCCTTTTTGAATGTCGTTCCATAATTGAGTTTTCCATGTGGTCAGTATATACGCTTTGATATATATATGATGGGCTAATTTGTTTTTCATTCGCCAAATCAATAATCATTTGAGATATAAGGACATGCTCTGGATGTCCATATCCCCCTATTAAGTTGTCAAGAGTAAAGATTATGGTAGGTTTAAAACTATTAATATGCTTGATAAATTTTTGTTCAATTATTGGTTTATTGAAAACAAAATCAAAGCTATCTTTTGCCAAGGCATAGTAACTATTTCTCTCTCCTTCAATATCATTTCTGATTTGTTCAGAAGTTAAGTTTACGAAGACTACAGTATCTAAAATGTTTTTACAAGCTACTCTTTGGGCTTCATCTCTTTCAGGAGTTTTTGAAAAACTCACAACCGCAATATTCCATCCGATGTTATTTAGTTTGGAAATCGTTCCTGCAATTGCACACATATCCTCATCATGAGCATTTACGATCATTGCTCTTTTATTTTCTACACTTTTAAGCAATGTGTCATCAGGGAAACTCTCAGTAGGAGCATATTGTCTTACATCTTCTCTTGAACATCCAATCAAAATGCTTAGAGTAACTATTCCTGTCAAAAAATATAAAGTTCGATTTGTCTCAATCAAGGATTCATATTGATGCTAACGCTCAACTAGCGAGAGTATGCCCACCAGTTGTAAAGAGCACTAAACTAGCGAAACTGTCCAACACCTACAACGTCTTCTATTAAAGACTGCATTTTGAAAGTTTTAATCCAGAAACATATATAACGCATAAATGTAAAAACCTTGAGCATTTAATCAAAGCCTTAGAGGACGAAAGGATAAGTCCTCGTACTTTACCCATTTCAGAATTTTCAGAAAAGCACATCGAAATAGTTCATTCATATCTATCATCAAAATTTGCAAATAAGACAATTAAATAACAAGGTAGCTACCTATCGAGCATTCTTCAAATTTCTTATCGTAAAGGATTACGACATTAAGAACCTTTGGATAAATGTGAGACCAAAACCAACGAAAGCTAAAACGGAGATTATCAAGCTTGATCAATTCGAGAAACTGTGTAATTCAGTCACTCCAGAGGCTGGATTGAAGTTTGAGAAAAAAGGGGGTCAACGAATAGGCACTAAGAACTTATTTAGAGACTATTTAATTGATGTTTGGAGTTTTGCTATGTATTCAGGTTGCAGACCAGAAGAGATAGTCTCTGTGAGACTTAAGGACATAAAGGAAAAGCACATTGCTTTGATGAATTATAAAGTTAGCAGGGCTAAGAAAATTGAGGTGTTAAGGGCAATTCCTATTTCGAGTGAATTGATAGAGTGAATTGAAGAACTAAAATCTAAACATGATTTGAGCTTAGAGGATTATTTAATTGCACCTCATGAACCAAATATAAAAGCGATGAAAAATACCGTTTCAAATGCTTTTACGCACTATTGGAAACAATATAAGAGGAGCTAAGACGATTTTATAATCTTAGAAATACCTATGCCTCTGCTATGATATTAAAGGTTGGTTCTGGCTTTAAAGGAAGAGTTGGTTTGCACGATAAACTGGCAACCACTCTCGAAAATTATCAAAATGAGCAAAGTATGCTCGATAGTATGTATAGTAAACCATTATTTGGATAGCCTTAGAATAGATAATATTCGACCACATTTCTCGACCACACACTATGATTTTAAAGCAAAAAACCGCTTTCACATTACTGTAAAAGCGGTTTATTGTGTCGGGGTGAGAGGATTCGAACCTCCGACCCCCTGGTCCCAAACCAGGTACTCTAACCGGACTGAGCCACACCCCGAACAACTCACGTTTTGAAAACGGAACGCAAATGTAAAAATTCAGTTCTAAAACTCCCAACTTAAACGTTTTTTTTTCTAATCATTTTAGGATGAATCGTTTTTATTTCATTTCAGTGTTTTTCTTTAAATTAAACTCAAATTTTTATGATGAATACAAATCACTGTTTTCATCATTTGAAATGAGTAAAGGAATTAATGGTAATTCCTTTTAATCGATATAATCTTGACAAAAACGACACCATCAAGGTACCCAAGCAGAGGTACTGTAGATAAAATGATCTTACATCAAATTATAGATGAAGGTCTTTTTTGTACCATCGCATTTAATCGTGATGGGATTTCTCACCAAATTCCAACCGGATTTTGTAGGGTGGGAGACTATATTTATGTTCATGCTTCCTCCAAAAGCAGATTTATGGAAGCTATTATAGATAAAGAGGTGAGCTTTTCTATTACACTGCTGGATGCACTTGTTTTATCACCAACAGCTTTTGATCATTCATTCAACTATCGATCTGTAATTGGTTTTGCAAAAGCAGAGGAAATATTGGAACCCTCAGAAAAATTAAAATTATTTAATCTATTTACAGATAGATACATTCCGAATAGGATTGCAGATATTGGAGAGCCAACTGTAGATCAGGTAAAGATCACTAAAATGGTAAAGCTCTCATTAAACAACGCAGCAGCTAAGGTGAGAGCTGGAGATGTAAACATGAAGCTAAAAGAGTCGGATCCTTGGTGTGGTATAATTCCACTAAATCAATCTTATGGAGCGCCAGAAGTAGATAAGCAACTAAAGAATAGAAGAGAATTACCTCAATATATTTCAGATTTAGTCAATGGAGATAGCACACACTAAAACAGTTTTAAACCTGAAGGATAATAGGTTTGAGTTGAAATTGGATGATGATTTTGCTCTTATCAATTTTACGATTGGAAAAAGTGGTGATGTATATTTAACTCATACCGAAGTGCCTAAGATGTATGAAGGAAAGGGTGTAGCTCATAAATTAGTGAGGGAGTCTATAGAAATTGCAGAAAATGAGAATTGGCTTATTGTTCCTATTTGCCCTTTCGTAAGAGATTTTGTCAAATCAAATATGGAAGATTACAAAAATATTTTGTCACCAAAAACAAAGATGTAATGAGCGATATAGTAAAAGAGTATTCAAATAAAGACCTAACTATTGTCTGGCAGCCAAAGAAATGTATTCATTCTGAGAAATGTTTTAAGGGACTTTCAACAGTATTTAATCCTAATAATAGACCTTGGGTCAATATAGAAGGAGCGTCATCTATAGAAATCAAAAATCAAATTGATACGTGTCCTTCAGGAGCCCTGTCTTACAAATTGATCAATGAGAAATTAAAAGAGACTGAAAAAGAAGACGGGGAGAGAGTGGTAGAAGTAGTTAAAGATGGTCCTTTAATGCTTTATGGAGACATCAATGTAAAACATCATGATAGGTCTGAGACATCAAATAGCAGGGTAACTGCTTTTTGCAGATGCGGAGCTTCTAGTCAGAAGCCCTATTG
>CAYGTD010000241.1:0-5795 GCA_964352725.1 uncultured Roseivirgaceae bacterium | reverse complement strand
AGAACATAAAGCTGAAGTCTGATACATTGGAAACATCCCAGCCACTAATGTCATAATTGAATGGGGTTGCTCGGAACATATCCGACATTGTTGTAACTGTACTCGGTATTACCCAACCCGAAAGATCCTGATCAAAGCTTGTTGCATCACGGAACATGCTCACTAGGCTGGTTGCACTTGATATATTCCACTGGTCTAATGGTTGATTGAAACTTGTAGCTCCTTCAAAGGCTCCTTGAAAGCTTGTCACGTTCGAAACATCCCAACTGTTAATATTCTGGTTAAAGGATGTGGCTCCATTAAAGGTGTTGTTCATATTGGTGTTATTCGCCGTATTCCAACCACTTATGTCTTGGTTGAAACTAGACGCTCCACTAAATGTTGGGCCCAGAAGGGTAACGTTACTTACGTCCCAGTTGGTAATGTCCCCATTGAATGAGGTCGCATCAGCAAACGTGGCTGGAAGGGAAGTAATTGTACTCACATCCCAGCTGCTTAGGTCTCCATTGAATAAACTAGCCCCGTCAAACATATAGCCCAAACTGGTCACTAAACTCAAATCTGGGGCGTCCGTGGCATTGTATATCATATTGATACATCCCTGGAATGCATTTCTAAAGGTGTACCACTGAATCTCTCCCCATTGCTCAATTGATAATAGCTTTTCTATCTCACTACCATTACTCAAATAAATAGAAGAAAAGTCCCCTGAAATTTCTATTTGGTAGGTATCTCCGTTCGTTAAACCTGTAATGGTATAATCTCCAGTCTCCCCACTGGTAGCACCTTCGCCAACACCAGGGTTAGTAAGGTTTGTCCAAACAATATCATAATTATAGGAGCCATTATTCCCTTGTGGCGTACCACTCGTTGGAATAGTAATAGTACCATCCGTGGTGGACCAAGTGGTGATGAAAGGTGCAGATGGAGGTATAGAGCTAACAGTAAATACCTCGCCTGCAACAAGACCACCATCTATTTTATTCTTTGGATCCTCTAAGCCAAAATCTTCAACAATAGGCTGTACAACATTAAATGTGTTATTTAAGGCTGCTCCTGCTGCTATATCAGCTGTTATGTATAAGTAAACTTCATCGCCATCGACAAAAGATTCTGTAAAGAAATAACCAATGCCTCCAGTAATTTCCACATCGTAAGTACTAGTGCCAAATGGAGTAGCTGAACCAATATCATCTATACCAACATTATAAAGCAATTCAAATCCATTTGTCTCAAAATCAGCAGCCGATAATGATCCTGCTAATTGCAAACCAAAGCCAGTGAAAGTAATTGGTCCTCCTGATACACTTACCTGAGTTTTGTAAATCAAATTGTTCGAACTACCACTTAGTACAACTCCACCAGTCACTGGTATCGTAGTAAAAGTTGCATCAGGAATTATACCTGTAGTGGTGAAGCTTACCGGGTTATCTGTTTCTGTATTTGTATTGTACAGCTCAGCCCCTGGATCACCATAAAATTCCAACGCAGCTACCGTGTATTGTTGATTTAAGTTAAGACCTGTAACGCTTACAGAAGTTCCAGTTCCAACATACACTACATGCCAGCCTCCTCCTATATCATCTCCTAAACCAAATTGCGCATTGGCTGTATACGTTGTGTTGTCAATTGGTGCAGGGAATGGATCCGACCCTTCAAAAATGGCCACTATTGTTCCCCATCCATTACCAAAAGTCCATGATAAGTCAACCGTATTGTCTCCGATATTCGATACAGCAACATTACTCGCCTGTTGGGATGGTGCCGCAGGGATGCCGAGCCCCGTTACATCAAAAGTGTAGAAGCTTTCATCTGCATCATCACTGTTAATTTGAACTTGAGAGTTAAATGCCCCTTCAGCCGGTGCGTTAAATACAATGGTAAATGTGGTACTTCCCCCGGACGAAACAACTGCATCTGGCTGAATGCCAACCTCAAAAGCTGTGTCTCCCGAAGCACTAACAGCATCGACTCCAAGGTTCAAATCGGAAGTCCCCAAATTATTGATGGTATACGTTTTTGTAAGTGGTTGGGAAACTCCTCCACTACCAAAATCTGTATCATCTGTAAGACTTGGTGTAGCATCACCAGAGACAATTTCATTGCCTAAACCTGTTATTTCAATCTCTGGAGCTAAGACATCAACAGTAAATATTTCACCATCAACTAATCCATTATCAATTTTGTCAGGAGAACTATCCAATCCAAAATTCTCTAGTGGAGAACCATCTAATGTTATGTTGAATGTATTGTTCTGAATAGCTGATGAACTCAGATCAACAGTGACATAGTAGTAGACAACATCTCCATCTACAAATGAATTTGCAAACAGCCATACAATATCGCCGGTTGGTACGACCGCTCCTGGATCATAACTAACACCAGCTCCGTTTATCAATGTCGCTGTTGATAGATCATCTGTTCCTACTTTTTCATAAAGTTTAAAGCCAGATGCTTCAAAATCAGCAGATGTGAATGACCCTCCAACTCCAAAGTAGAGACCCACAGTAGTTATACTACTATTCGCCACATTCATTCTTACTTTATAAATTAATTGATCGGTTGATCCAGCTAAGATTGTAGCTCCAGTAACTAGCTCAGTTTGAAATGTTGCTGAAGGCAACAACAATGTCACTTCATCATTTGTAGCATCTGTACCAACATTCCCAGCAACATCTGTTGCAGTGGCTACAATTTCATTCGGCCCAAAGGCTCCAAGTGAGATCACACCTTGAGCAATAGACCAAGTTCCATTTCCATTATTCGTTGCTGAGTAGTTAACACTATTTACCAGAACATCAATGGTGGCAGAATTATCATCAATCGTTCCTGTAAGACCCGTATTTATATCTCCCGTAGAAAAAGCATCCACAGTAACTACTGGTGCAGTAAGGTCAATTGTGATGGTTCCGTTCACAGTGGTGCTTACATTTCCTGCTACATCTACAGCATCTAATGTTATGGAATAGACCCCATCATTAGCATAGTTTGGATCAGTATTTAAATTATACACCCACGTGCCAGTACCATTGGTCACCCCAGTAGTTGTTGTTCCTCCATCTAAGGAAATAGTAATTGTAGCGGCATCATCATCCGTGGTTCCAGAAATTACTGTCGAACCAGTCTCTAGACCATCTTGTGTGAAGGTGATAATTGGTGCAGTAGTATCAATAATTACTCCCGAAGTTGGTTGATTCGTTACGTTACCTGCTGCATCAGTGGCTTCTATTGTAATGTTATAAATACCATCAATTGTATACTGAGATGTTAGGTCAAAGCTCCACGTTGATCCATTATTAGTTCCTGGATTGAATGTACTTCCACCATCGGTAGAAACCGTGATTGATGCAGAAGGATCATCTACTGTTCCAGTTAAGATCAAATCATTGGTTGCCAAAGCATTTTGATCAAATGCCACCGCCGGTGCAGTAATGTCAAAAGTGATTCCTGATGTATTGAGTATTTGCGAATTTCCTGCTGCATCCGTTGTTTGGATATCAAGGGAGTATGATCCCTCTGCAGAAAGAACTGGATCATCTCCCAAATCATGTGTCCAAGTGCCATCGTTATTATCAGTGGCAGGAACAAATGATGACCCTCCATCAAGAGAAACTGAAATGGCCGCTGGAAATTCATCAATGGTTCCTGTAAGAATTTGATCATTGATATCCAATCCATCTTGGTCAAATGTTAAAATAGTGGGAGCAGCTTGATCTAAGGTGATGGAAGTACTCGCTTGAGTCGCCGAATTACCAGCTAAATCGTTGACATCCCCAGTAATAGTTACTATCCCGTCATTGAGGGAGCTTATATCCGCGGTTATCGACCATACTCCAGATGAAACAGCTACTGTTTCAGTAACTAATGGATTCACCGAATCATCAAAACTGATGGTGACTGTTTCTCCATTCGCATCTGATGTGCCTGAGACCATAACTGCTGCAGATTCTGAGCTATTCACCACATCATCACCTGATATTGGTGAATTTATTGCAAGAGTTGGCGCCAACATGTCAATATCGAAAAGATCTGTACTCGTGTTTGATAGTTGAACGATTGAAGGTACGCTTACCGCTCCACTCACAGTCACATCTATCCCAATCAATTCAACATCAACATCGGCTACATTAAAACTAGCCGTATATGTGTCATTAGTAAGTGTATTCGTACTCCAGCCCTCTGTATCTATTCCAGTGATTGTGCCACTTGCATCTGGTGCAAAGGCTATTGTAGGGAATACACCAGGATCCATTTCCACATCATATGTAACCACCAAACTAAATGTACCTGTTCCCACTCCAATTTCATTCAATGTGGTTACTGAAGGAATAACAGAAAGTACATTGGGAGTTGGTCCTAATGGTATTCCTGAAGGAGCCCACTCATTGCCCACCATATTTTCAAGACTTCCGTCCAGCGATAAGTTTTCGGAAAGATTGGTGAGGGTAGTTCCTGCCGTTTGATCAAATTGATAGTACGCAATCAGGCCTTGTTCATCACCAACCAAAGTTGAATAACGATTGTCATTGATTTCTGTAATAGTTCTTTCGTCATCCCAAATGCGCACCTCGTCAATGCTTCCTTCAATGTTGAAACTTCCACCAAATCTTCGATCTCCAATATTCAACCTGCCAAAAGAATAGGCTGGAACTCCCAATGCATTGGTGCCGGTATTCACGTCTTCTACTCCGTCCACATATATGGTCCCGTCTGTTGCTCCTCTATAGACAATCGCAAAGTGATGCCATGAACCATCATTGTAAGAACCATTGGTTTGCATAGTTCCTCCATTCACATTGATTCCTATAAGATCTCCAGAAAACTGCTGCACAGAGTACTCTGCATCTGAGTTTCCTTTCTCAAGGATAATCTTGTTGCCAGAGACCAAAGTATTCAACCAAAACTCAATGGTGAAATCATCAGTCGGCTCAAGAACTGGGTAGTCCCATACCTCTACATATTGATTCCCTGTAAAAGGCAAAGCATTTCCCGGACTAACCATAAATGGGTTAGAAACATAATAGGTACTTAAAATTGCCGAACCAAAATCTGTTTTTGCACGGTAGTAATAATTAGTCCCTGCAACAAGCGTGACATTAATATCTACGCCTCCTGATGTTCCGACACTTATATCTTGTGCTATAGTTGAGCCAAATGCAGGATCAGTAGAAACATCCACAAGGAGATCAATGGCTCCTACAGGTGCTACTAAATTTGGTGTAAATCCAGCAGTGGTGACATTTGTGGCATTGTAAATTGTTGGTGGTGCTATTGTATTCGTATACAGGGAAACTCTTCCTCCGTTAAAGTCATCCGTACCTGTCATCAATAAGTCTAAATCTCCATCTCCATCATAATCACCCCAATCAACCGTGGAGTAGAGATAGTTATCTATTCTAATACCTGAATTCACATAGGTCCCTGCATTATTGATGTAAATCGTAGAAGTAGGATCGTTTGTTTCTCCCGATCCATTGATGACGATATCCAGATCACCATCGCCATCGTAATCTCCCCATGCTGATTCTCCCTCTGCATTTTCTAAAAGCCCAGCATTACTATCTACAAATGTGCCCGCATCATTTCTATAAATGATTGGCGCATTGTCCGTGTTGGAACCCGATACTAGAAGGTCAAGATCATCATCATTATCATAATCTCCCCAGCTGAGACTTCCAAGGAACTTACCTTCCAACCCAGCCACTATATCCGTAAATACGCCTGCGTCATTTTGGTAAATGGTCGTGATAACTGAAGCATTACTGCTCGTATACCCACTGCTCACTATGTCTAAG
>CAYGTD010000240.1:0-5817 GCA_964352725.1 uncultured Roseivirgaceae bacterium | reverse complement strand
TTTTAATATCAACCAAATATAATTTGGTTAGTCAATATATTTTATTATAAATACTTATAAATCAATAACTTAATACTATTTACTTTGATTAATAATTAAAGATTTTTAATTTTCCAGTATAATCTCTAAATTCATACTCATGCGAGCAATTTGGAAAGGTCATATTCGGTTCTCAATGGTTACCATCCCTATCAGGATTTATAATGCCATCGACACGGCTCAAAAAGTACAATTCAATTTACTTTCCAAAGAGACCAACAATCCAGTGAAATATGAGAAGAGAGATAAGGTAACAGGTGATGTTCTGCGTCAAGAGGACATTGTAAAGGGGTATCAATATGAGCCTGGTCAGTTTGTCATCATAGAACCAACAGATTTTGAAAAGGTGAAATTGAAGAGTACCAAAGTGATCGAGATTGAAGGCTTTGTTGATACATCAGAAGTTCATGATTCATTGTATGATTCTCCCTATTTTGCTGGGCCAGATGGTGAAGTAGCAAGCAAAACATATGCATTGCTAAATCAAGCTTTGAGAGAATCGGGAAAAGTGGGTGTTGGTAAGGTTGTTTTAAGGGACCGAGAAAGTATGGTTTTACTCACTCCTCATGATAGAGGTATTATGCTGTATAAGCTTCGTTATCCAAACGAAGTGAGAAACATGGTGGATGTCCCCAATCTACGAATAGAAGAAGAAGCTGATGCTGAGCAATTGAAGTTGGCAAATATGTTGATCAATTCAATGACTAAGAAATTTAAGAAAATCACATTAGAGGATAAATACAATGAAGCTCTTAAGGAGATGATTGATGCTAAAATCAAAGGAAATGAAGTGGTATCCTACATAGAGGAAGAGCCAGAGGTAGTGGATATTATGACGGCATTGAAGGCAAGTATTGATCAGGCTAAGTCGAGCAAAAAACCCATGAAAAAAGCATCTAAAAAAGGTGCTCTAGAAGAAAAAGTTGAGAAAAGAAAAGCGAGCTAAATGGCACGAATCGTCCAATTTCCCGTAAGCCCTCCAGAAAAGCTTGGACACAAGAAAGTCCGGAAGAGAAGAAAGCCTAACCTAGAAGATTTTGGGCAAATGAATCTATTTGATTCTGTTCCGGATACTACACCCATGCGATCTATGCCTAAGCCTAATTCATTTTTTGAAGAAGCATTAGCGTTGGATGAGGATGGTAACGTGGAAGCAGAACGATACTATTTATTAGCGATAGAAAACAATGAGTCTGCTGAAGATGCATTATGTAATCTTGGTATTATGATGTCTGGACAAGGTGAACTTACCAAAGCAATTGATTACCTCACAAAATGCTTGAAGCATAATCCACGACATTTTGAAGCTCATTACAACCTAGGAAATGTTTATTCAGATCTTGGAAACCTAGCGTTGGCAAAAGTCCATTACGAATTATCCACACAGATAGAACCCGAATATCCCAACAGTTTTTATAACCTGGGGTTAGTTTTGATTTCATTGAAAAAATATAAGGAAGCGATCCAAAGTATCAATAGGTACGTAGAACTAGCTCCATCCTCTGAACAGCAAACTGCTAACGAATTAATAAAGACATTAAACTCTATTGCGCGATGACCAAAGACAAACATCCTGTATTAAGCGAACACTTTGAGCGATTGAAGGAACTATTACCAGACGTATATGCCAAGCATTTCAAAGAGGATAGAGAGACAAAGAATCAGAAACTATTCAGAATGCTTAAACACTCTTTAGGGGTGATTGAAGCTGTGTACCTGCAAAACAGTGAGAGCTTCTCGCTTTCTAAAGCAGAAGAGTACGCTAAAATTATTGATGAATTGAAAGAACTTGGATACGACTATCAAGGTCAACATGAACTACTTGGTAAGGCCGCCAACTTCATGATTATGAGATCCAAGAAGCCTATGGAAAAGGCAACTGGCCATATTCAAAAAGAGACACAAGAGAGGAAAGCCATGTGATTTTTTTAAGTTTTTCTATATTCACCCATCTTATTAGAACTAAAACTTCGTAATTAGCTGAAAAATAGATTTTAGTGTTTATCAGCGTTATAATACCCACTTTAAATGAGGAAGCGTATATTGGGAAATTGCTTTCTTTTCTTACCCAGCATTCCCAAAAAGAGGAATTTGAAGTTATCGTTGTAGATGGATGTAGCCAAGATAAAACAGCGCAAATTTTAAAGTCCTTTGAAGTCAAAGTGATTTCAACAAAAAAGTGTTCACGGGCTCATCAGATGAATGAAGGGTCAAAGGCTGCAAAAGGGGATATCCTTTACTTCGTGCATGCAGATATCCAGCTGCTGGAATCCTACGTAGATGATAGACACAAATGAGTCAGAAAGGGACATAAAAGTGGATGTTACCGATTCAAATTTGATCAACCAAAAAATCCATTATTACGTATCAATGGATTTTTTACTCGTTTCCCTTTCAAATGGTGCAGAGGAGGAGATCAGACGCTGTATATCACAAAGGAATGCTTTGAAAAGATAGGAGGGTTTAATGAAGAGTTTGTGATCATGGAAGATTATGATCTACTAGATAGATTGGAAGAGCCATTGTATATCATTCCTAAAAGTGTGAAAGTATCTCCACGCAAGTATGAAAAGAACTCCTATATGAAAGTGCAGTTGACAAATATGAAAGCGATGAAAATGTACAAAAGAGGAGAGAAACCTGAGGTTATTAAGGAATATTATTTAAAGGAATTAGATTAAAAAAAGCCATCTCTTTTCAGAAATGGCTTTATCTTTTTTTAAGTAAAATTTACATTTTCTTCACCTTACCGCTTCCACTAGAATTACTTATCACTCTATCTGGATTTCCAGAGTAGTACACTGTACCGCTTCCGGAGATGTTGGCATTAACTTCTTCTGAAGCGGTAATGTAGCAAGTGCCAGAGCCACTGATTGAGGCCTTAAATACTTTCACTTCCATATCTTCAGCTTTGACTTTACCTGACCCACTTATTTTTGCATCCATTTCATTTGATGTTCCATTTAATCGAACGCTTCCGGAACCAGAAATGCGAAGGTCTACCTCGTTACTAACAACATCTAATTCAATATCTCCTGAACCACTAACGCTCAAGCTTAGATCATCTGAATTGATTTTGTTTTTACCAATCATATCACCAGATCCGCTTACGGACAGCTTATTTATGTCTTTCATTGTGATGTATATATCTACATCAGATTTACGAGAAGAGCCCCAGCTCCAATTGTCTTCGTTTTTGATTCTCAACCTTCCATTAGAATAGTCAAATTCGATATCATCAAATTGATCATCATCACATTCAATTTCTACTTTCTCGTCATTTCCTTGTGTTAAGTAGAGTGTTGCGGATATGCCTAATGAAAGCTCGTCAAAGCTTCCCACTTCTACTGTACGTCGCTGAGCGGATATTGAAAATACGAAAAGCGCGGTGGCAAAAAAGGTAAATAGTTTCTTCATGATTTATGAGTTTTTATTAAAGACTTATTCTTTGCACGAAAGGTTGCTTTTCAGTCAAAGTTTAATAGTGATCCACTAAATTTATCTGAAACAACAACTGATGAGTAAATCGAAAGAGCAAATAGAAGATTGGCTAAGCAAACTGGAAAGAGAGAGTTGGCAATTGGAGCTTCTTGTGTCTGCATTTACCATTTTTCTATTAATCGGCGCACTTTCTGCGTATGATGATTTTCTAATTGATATAAAATATCAATACAATCCAAATGCAGGAGTACTTGTGATTGTATACATTTTTCTCATACTTCTTAAAAACTCTTTACTAGCTCTCATTATTTGTCTTGTTGTTCATTTAACCCTCAGAGGGTTCTGGATTGGTGCTATTGGATTAAGATCTGTGCAATCGAGTATTGACTATTCTAAATTGAATTACAATGATTTCTTTACTGAAAAACTAAGAAAGAAGGTCATAAGCTTAGATCAATTAGTGATAAAGCTAGATGTGGTTTCGAGTGTCATTTTTGCTTTTTCATTTTTAGTCATTTCCATACTCTTGGCATTTGGCATGTATCTTTTATTCCTCACGATTCTAGGACTAGCATTAAGTACCATCGTCAATTTGTTTTCTGGGCTTTTATCATCCATTTTTTTAGGCATATCCATAACCATTATTCTTACAGTCATCATATCAGGATTCATTTTCATGATTGATTTCTTCTCCTTAGGGTTCTTCAAAAAGATCAAATGGTTTTCAAAAATCTATTATCCGTTTTATCGGCTTTACAGTATTATTACACTCTCTACCCTGAGTAGAAGTATTTACTATTACTTGATTAGTAAATTTTCTAAAAGGAGAATTCGAATCTTATATGCAATTTCATTGAGTCTGGTTTTCGTACTGTTGTTATTCGATTTTGATCAACATCAGTATTATCCAGAAGCTGAAAATTCCTATTTGATTTCTAATAATTTTTATGATAATAAACGTCCAAAAGATGATTATATCAACTATGTGAGTATTGAATCTGATTATATTGATAGGCCTCACTTTCAACTATTTTTGAGATATAATCCCTCCGATAATAGTTTGATTAGTAGTAACTGCAAGGATTATACTCCTTTAAGATCCGAAGGTCTAAATTGGGCTTTTACCATGAAAAGCGGTGGGGGAAATCTTCAATTTGGTGATGTAGAGTACTCAGATGAAGACTTTAAGTCTTTGCTCGACTGCCAAAGCTCCATTTATCAGGTAGCTGTCAATGACTCGGTATACCATAATTTGAAATATTACTTTTATAAACATCCCTCCAAGTCTCAAAAAGGACTTTTAACGAACGTCCCGACAGATAACTTTATCATTGGCGAGAATACTCTTTTAATAAATAAGGTTAGTCTTGATTCACTAAATAACGTGTCAGCGTCTGACTACATTGAAATACCATTTTGGTACAACCCTTTATAGAAACTTCTTCTTTGAATTCAAGTCCTTTTGATAATCAAATGAATGAATATTTTTACCTTCCTATTTGAAAAACTCATTAATGAAATACCTATTCTCCTTAATGGCCTTTCTCTTGAGTTTGATCGCAGCAGCTCAGTCTAACGCTAACAAACTGGTGGTTGATACTCTTAGTAAGTATCAATCTGCGACATGTTTGATTATTTATGATGGTGCATATACGTGCACTGGCACACTGCTTAACAATACCTCTCAGAATGGCAAACCTTTAATCTTGTCCGCAGCGCATTGTATAGACGATCCTGGTCAAATTGAATCTATTGTAATTGTTTTTGGTAGACAAAGAGTTATTTTAGGAAGCAATATTAGTGGCGTAGAATGGCGAAGTGATTTTGGAGCAGAATTGTTGGCCTATTCTTATGAATTAGATTTTGCGCTTTTAGAACTAAAACAGGAGATTCCTGATGAAATGATGTGTCAGTTTATGGGATGGAATATAAGTCCTAATAAAGTAGTTACTTCTTCCACAGTACATCACCCAAGTTTTGATTTTAAGGAAGTAGCTCACTCAAGGTCATCTGCAAGTATTAAGACTTTTAATGGGCTTGAAAATTCTATTCCTAATGGACATTGGGAAGTTCCTAATTGGGCATTTGGAGAAACCGTAATAGGCTCCTCTGGAGCAGCTCTTCTTGATCAACAATTAAAAGTCATTGGAGGACTAAGCGGATCTACTAAGAAGGGGAATCAACTATCTGATTTTTTCTTTCGCTTTGATAAAGCATGGAACTATTCAAATGAAAACCAATTGAAAGTACATTTGGATCCAGAAAAGACACAAGAGTCTTTCGTTAATTCTATTTCATTTCGAAAACTCCGTAATCTTGATAAGATATCTAGTTACC
>CAYGTD010000239.1:0-5825 GCA_964352725.1 uncultured Roseivirgaceae bacterium | reverse complement strand
CTCCAATTCGTCCATCAACTTCTATAGCTTTCAGGTATTCATGTACCAAGTCATCACCCCATCCATTCAGCTCCTGAGTAGTTGTGGGTGGTCCATCAAATTCAAAAAAGCTCCGATATATTTTATGGTCATCGGGGATCTTCTTTAAAGCTTCAGCCCCAAACAAGTTCTCCATTTGTGTTTCAAAGGATTTAGCAAATAGTCCATCGATATCATGATTGCAATCATCTACAAACACAAAACCTCCATTCTCAACATACGATTTAAAGTTGGTAGCCTCCTCCTTGGTGAACTGTACCAGCTTATGTCCCGATAGATAGCAAAATGGACTACTAAATAGATCCTTACTCCCTAATGGGACAACTTTCTCCACCGTGTCTACAGGAATAGTGGTGTATTGAACCAATGAATGCATGATATTAGAAGGCATACGTTGATCCACGTCCCAATCTCCCGATTCGTATTGCAATCGGGTAAAGAAAAACGATTCATTTTCAGACCATTTTTTCATAATATTCACGTTCAATTTAACGCAAAAGTGAGGTCTACTGAATGTGTTTTATGGTGTGCGAGAAGAAAACTACATCAATGGTTTACAAATGACTTGTAATGGACGAAACCCTGTATCTTTTCAACTTCAAAATCGTTCATAATGATTCAACATTTAATGAGTAGGTATTATACATTATTCAATTGTTGTGATATTTTATTCGCTAAACCCATATATGAAAAAAATAACCTTCTTGTTTATTTTGATGAGCTTTTATCAAGTAAAATCAAAAGAAAACATTGATGGAGATAAGATAACTTTTCTAAAAGGAGAGGTTATTGATAAGAAAACCAACGAGCCTGTATCATTCGCTCATGTATTTGTGAATCAGACCACTTGTGGAACTTATACTAAACTCGACGGATCCTTTGAGCTTAACTGTGATATTGACTTATCAAAACTTGAGCTATTCATTTCTCATATTGGTTATGAAGATCTTGTGATCAAAATCGATGATAGCTGGAGTGAAGCTAAAACTATTTACATGATTCCATCAGCCAAAGAACTTGTTGAGGTTACAGTCCTTTCTAAAAAGGCTAGAAAGGATAGAAAAAAAGATGTTAGAACATTTACGAATGAATTTATTGGAAGGAATAAAGTTGGAAAAAAGTGTTTCATAAAGAATCCTGAAGTTCTTTATTTTGAAGATAGTCTAGACATTTTAAGGGCATTTTCCGATGATCCTATTAAAGTTATTAATTATGCAACAGGATATGAAATAGATTTTTATTTGAAAAAATTTGAATACAATAGGAAGACGAATCTTCCTAAATACAATGGATATTCCTTTATGAAGGAAATAGACACTTCGAATTTTGTTTTGCGAAAAAAATGGGCAGAGCAAAGAGAAATTAACTATCAGGGCTCAATAACTCATTTCTTTAAGTCCTTTCTTTCCGACAGTCTAGAACAAAATGGATATAACTTATTAAATAGAAAAACACTCAAAATCGTCATAGACGATTCTGATAATAACACTGTAATTCATGTTTCTGAGCCAATCAACATTCAATATGTTCGTGAATTTGAGCCAAATAGTTATCGTATATGGGTGAGTCAAGTTCTAGATAAAAAATTTGATCCTAGAGGAACAAAAGTGCAAAATGAGGGAACAAATTATCAGACGACAAGTATCAGTCCAATTAATTATAAAGTAATAATCAATAAAAATGGTCAAATAGCGAATCAAGAAAATATTGTTTTAAATGGCTATATGGGATGGGAAAGAGTCGCTGAGTTATTACCCTTTGATTATAAAAAGAAACAGGAATGAAGTTATTAGCAATAGCACTATTCTCTTTTCTACAACAAACCGATCCGATTAATGAATTGTATGAAAAGCTTGAAAAAAATGAAGAATTTCAAAAGATTAATATAACGAGTGACAAAGATTACTACTTCAAAGGGGAGAACGTATTTTTTTTCGGGAGTATTAATGATTCGGATGAACCATCCAATACAAATGCATGGGCATATTCAATACTTTTCGATAATGACAAAAATGTGATCAACTATTCTCGTCACAAGTTAGACAATGGCTACCTCGCAGGATCAATAAAAATACCTGACTCCACCACCAGCAAAAATCTTAATATTGGAACCTTAATCCCTGGAGAAGACTATTTCTATTCAAAACCAATATCCATTATCGATGGAAGTCGGAATTCAAAGAAAAATACGAAATCGGAATTGTATTTCAGGCTAAAGTCCAGAAACCTAATCGCAGGTCAGAAAAACGAAATTTACATTATCAATCCCAGCGGCGAAAGGACTAAAATAATAATCGCTGAAAAAAACTATTGGGTAGAAAATAAACTTCTCGTTGAACTAGTACCAGAAAAGGGTCGTAAATATTCTATCAATTTAGGAGACAAAAGCATCACTTTACCAGAGGTTAAGGAGTCCCCATCATTCACTACTAATCAAGTTGACAAAAATTTCACATTCTCATTTACTCCAGAAACTAAAAACAGTGAAGGATACTTCATCGCATATGCTGGTCAAGAAGTTATTTGGCTAACTAAACTGTCCGACATCAAAAATAAAATCAACATTGATTTAAGTAGTATTGAGTCGAACTCTATATCTGGATACATCATCAATGATAAAAATGAACAGCTTTTTAGAGAGATCACCTTGCTCAATAAAAAAGAAGAAATAGTCTATGAGCTAGAAAATGATTCAATTTATATAAATACCTCAAGCAGAAATATCAATCAATATTCCGTTGCGAAAGCAGTTGACAAAACCTTTCTATATGATAGAAGTATCAATTTCAATGAAAATGAAATCTTTGAACTGTCATTGAACGAAAGTCTTCCTGATCATAACATGTTTTTTGGTACTGAGAAAGAAAAAGAGCTTTGGATTAACTTCCAATTAGAATCAAAAATCGAAAAAATACTTTCTGATGAATCAGAGCTCAATGAGAATAAAAATCAATTATCAATACCTGATATATCTTACATAATAGATAGTGATAAAATCCAAAAACCTAAAGGTCTCGAAATAAACGTCATAGATATCACAGGAAATATCATAGATTATGAACTAGTAGAAAATAAAATTCATATTGATATTTCATCATTCGAAAACACTGAAAGTGAACTACTCCTAACTGCTAAGTATAAGGGAAGACAATTAAATTTATTGCGCGATCCCTCTAATGAGTTAGAATATATTGATAGCGTTTTGAAGGAGGTAAATATCATTGACCCCCTTATTTATCATTCATCAAGTATTGAGTTTCCTTTATACAGTGATTTTTCCGGTGAGGCAGAATTTCTAGCAGAAGTGGTTGTAAGTGCAAACAAGGAAAAACCAACTTTTAAAGGTAGAGGTAACATAATAACCTTTGAAGAACTTCCATTAACGGATTATACAGTGACTGCTGATGCATTCTTAAGTAGACTTGGAATATCAAAGCCTAATCCGCTGACAGGGATAATTAATTCTACGAGACGAAGATTTAGCGTTACTGGAACTAGCCAAGGTTACAGTTCTTTTTATCCTTTATTCCTGAGCATCGTTGGTCAAGGAACTCCCATTTATTCTGGAGTAGACTTCAACAAACTTAAATCATATCCTGCAGCTTGGGTTTACAGTATGGTTAAAATTAACTCCGATCCAGAGGGTGTTGTAGTTGTTCTGAATCCTGGATTTAGAAATCCTAATTCAGGAGTTTATAATGAAAGAATATTTGGTAGCGATCTTTTAAATAAAAATGCTGGTGTTTTTACTTGGAATTATTTCTGGGGTAATTCAACTAACGCAGAATTCCTAAACCCAAATAGCGAATTCTATCTTTTTGTTTATACACCCTTGAGAGCTGAAGATTAGCTTTTTCAAGCGAGGCACTCCAAAAAAAAGCCATCTCAAAATTGAGATGGCTCTAATACTAACAAGACCTTTACTTATACAGCGTCTGAAAGACTTGTGAAAGTAAAGTCTCTAATTTTCATATATGGAATCAAGCTTCCATTGATTCGAACTTGCTGACCTAATGTTTCCAAATTATTCAACATAATAATCGGGCTTTCATTGAATCTGAAATTCTTGATTGGATGTTTGATTTTTCCATTTTCAATATAGAATGTTCCGTCCCTTGTTAACCCTGTATAGAGTAAGGTCTGTGGATCTACATTTCGGATGTACCATAGCCTAGTAACCAAGATTCCTTTCTTGGTGCTTTTGATCATATCCTCCAAAGAAGCATCTCCACCTTCCATGATTCCGTTTGGAGGAAAAGGAACTGGATCAACTCCCTTTTCCTTTGCCCAATATCTAGAATAGAATAGATTCTTCACTACTCCCCCTTTGAGCCAATCCATCTTCTTTAATGGAGTTCCATCCCCTGACCAAGCACCTGCGGGCACTCTTGGATCTAATGGATCTGAATAGAGATTGATTCGTTCATCTACTATTTTTTCTCCCAACTTGGTACCTCCACCCTCTTTTGACATAAAGCTTCTACCTTCATCTGCCGTTCTTGCATTAAATGCACCAAACATATTTTGAAGTAACTGCTCTGAAGCTGCTGGCTCTAAAATCACTGTGTACTTTCCAGGTTCAATCGCTTTTGCTTCTCTAGATTGTAATGCTTTATCAATAGCAATTTTGGAGGCGGCAGCTCCATCAAACTTAGTTACATCATTTACATCTCTGGTGACCCAACCTGAACCAGTGCCATCATTTGTCCGCATGGTTACTGTAAAACTCAAATTAGTAGACTGGTTGTAAGCAAATAATCCTTCACTATTTGCCATCGCACTAAAACCAGCAGAGTCATTAAGAAAACCAGCTGCTGTCACATCTTTTGCTCTTGCAGGCTCAATGCTTGCTGCAGCTACTTTAGCCCTATACTCGGGCGTAATATCTGCTGTTGATTTAAAGTATGTCTTGGACTCTGTATAAGTCTGTGGTCCTTGTGGAGGCATAAACTCTGGATTTTCAGGAGCTAGTTTTGCCAAGTCTTCAGAAATTTTTACTGCTTTGGCAATAGCTTCATCAGTAAATTCATCTACGGTAGCAACACCCACTCGCTTACCAAAACTTGACTGTATTGCCATGTTTTGATTGTTTTGATAACCAGCAGTTGATACTGTATTTCTAGCATAACGAATGTTTCCGCTATTGCTTCCATTTATATTGATTTCACAAGTTTCAGCTTTTGAATAAGACAATGCCTTATCCAAAATCTGCTTTGCTTCTTCTTTTGTATATATAGCCATTATTGTATGTTCTTTATTTGATTAAATGTTTCTTCCAGTATTAATCACATTCACATCTTTAAACTGAGTGGTTGATGATCCATGAGACACTGCACTTACTTGAGAAGGCTGTCCTTTTCCGTCAAAGAACGACCCAAATAATCTATAATCTGATTCATCGCAAATAGCCTCACATGAATTCCAAAATTCTTGCGTATTAGACTGATAAGCCACATCATTTAGCATTCCTACGATTTCACCATTCTTGATTTCATAGAATACCGTACCTCCAAATTGGAAGTTATAGCGCTGCTGATCAATGGAATAAGACCCACGCCCTGCGATATAGATACCCTTTTCGATATTCTTAATCATTTCAGACGGAGACAATTTTTCTTGCCCTGGCTTCAATGACACATTTGGCATACGCTGAAACTGTACATCGTTCCAAGACTGAGAATAGCAACATCCATGAGACTCTTTTTGATCAATCATATGAACTTGATCTCTGATCGCTTGATAGTTTACAAGTGTTCCTTCTTTTACCAAATCCCACTCTTTACATT
>CAYGTD010000238.1:0-5831 GCA_964352725.1 uncultured Roseivirgaceae bacterium | reverse complement strand
GGTGGAGAAAAAAGAATATTGATCGAATCAAAATTTATATAGAAATGCCAGAGCTAGAGTATTTACTTGTGAGAGGTGCATGCGAGGGAGAAATAAAAGGATTTGATACCGAAGATATGAGTCTGGAAATAGATGGTGCATCTGAGGTACTAGCAGAAATTTATCCAGAATATCTAGAAGTGGACTTAGCTGGAGCTTCTGAACTGACCTTAGTAGGTAGAGCTGAAGATTTAGAAGCCAACATAGTTGGAGCCTCTCAATTGTATGCTTATGAATTTACGGTGGATGATGTGGATGTAAGAGCAATTGGCGCAAGCACAGCAAATGTGTATGCAAAAAATGAACTGAAGGCAAATGCTGTTGGCGCAAGTACCATTAGGTATCGCGGCTCGGCACAGGTTAACTCATCTACTGCTGGTCTGAGTTCAGTGAAAAAAGATTAAAGATTATCTATTTGGTCGTCAGGGCTTGCCCTGTCATTTAGGTTTTGGTTTCCCTCGTTCTTGGTCGTACGAGGGATATTTTTTTTCCATTTATTCTAGCTCGTAAAGCTTGAACTCATCTGTTTGATAGATCACTGGAAATTGAAGAAATGTTTCTTTTGGTAAAAGCACATGACTTACTTCAGGATAGTCATTCCGAATCTTAGAAAGATCATTTTCTGTCAAATTGGTATAGTTTTCTTCCACGTCTTCAGGGTAAAAAGAATTTTCCTCCTTAAAATCCATTCCTTTATTGATTAACATCATTCTCTTATACCATTCTTCCATTTCATAAGCTGATTGAGGTGAGTGCTTCCATGATACAAACAAAGCTCTCTCCGCCTCCAGATAGAAATTAGGCATATTGATTGGTACAATAAATATAGATTTCTCGGTGGTGTTTGCCCTTATCCAACGAGTCATGTTCAAGTCTATAGCAGATCGTTTAAGAATCGCTTCTTCAGTATAATTAGCAGGATTGAAAAGTAATCTTACATTTTGAAAATTGACAAAGCCAAAACCAACTAGTAAAATAAAAAAGACACCAGCTTCTAAACGATAAGTGAGAAACTCCTTGATGTAATTAAGCTTATCAGAAATAATTGACGATCCAATAATTAGACACAGGAAAGGTTGTAGAGCATCATTCAGACGGAAAAAGTAAAAACGTAGTATTTGAGTTTCTCCTGTGAAATAGATAAAATAACCAACCAATGAAATTGCATAAGCTGTCAACACAAAAGAGGAAAGTAGTTTTAGGTTCTCCTTCTTAGAAAACCGAATTACAATAAAGCTGAATACCGTGAAAAAAAATGGAATGAATAAACTCAGAAAAGAGAACTTGGGCATCACATGATACGGTACTCTTATTTGCGTGTAAATATCCCAACCTGACTGTGCTAAATCAGAATTAGTATCGTCAATTATGTGTCTATAAATTCCAAGTAATCCCCATATTCCTCCTATCAAATAAAAGTGAAAATTTCTTACCCAGTCTTTCCAAAAATATAGCTGCCTTTTAAGTTTCAATAGTGAGGCTAAGCAAAGGCAGATTACAAAATATCCACCTATCATGATATGAAAGGAAAGTGCAAAACCTGCAAAAAGTAAACTACTCCTGATCCTATTTTTTAAGAATGTAGAAATAGAAAGGAGAACAAAAACGTACGAAAAGACTTTGGTATCTAATCCACCCACCATCCATTCACCATAAAAAGCTCCATCAGCAAACCAATAGAGGTAGATCATCAGCGCTACACTGCCAAATAGAAATTTGACTTTTGTTACTTCTAATAAATAATAATAGGCAAAGGCAAATAATACATAGGTCAACAGTCTACCAAGTAGCATTACTGGAATGAAATCAGAAATTTGAACGAAAAAACCAATAATATAGCCAAGGAACTGACGATAAGGGACATTCAACGAAAGATACCAATCATTCGAAAGCCAAACAGAATTGAAAAGTGAATAGGAGGACGGCAATACATCCATCTCATTATAGTCTACCTGCAGAACAAATCGACTAATTATGATGATTAGAGTAAGAAGTGATATCTTCAATGTATTATTCACATTGGAAAATTAGCTAGAAGCCAAGGCACTATTATTGCTTCTGTAATAAATCTAACCTACTGACTATGCAAAAATCACTTATTGCAATCCTAATTTTATTCTTTTTTGGGTGTGATACTCCGACAGAGTCTATGGATTCAACAGAAGAAATCGCTGCAATTGATGAAGGAGCTAAATCTCCATCTGAATTTGAGATTAAAAAAAATACTCCCATTCAGCTGCCTATTGGCTCGTTGGAACTAGAGGATGATCCATTCTTCAAGAGTAACCATTACGGCACTTTCTTTGATGATCAGCTTTCGTGCTATGTGATAGATATAGAGGATGATGAAATTGCTGGCGCAAAAGTCTCTAAAGTAGTGTTGTTCTACCTTGACCATGTTTTGTATAAGAAAAAATACATTTTGGAAAGTAGCCCAATTGATCAGATCAAACCTGAAATACGAAAGTTTAAGGTGAAGTCACTAACTAAAAATAGGAAATCTATCTGCAAAAACAAGAATAATAAAGAGTGCGCAGAATTGGTCATTGCCCAAAATCAGTTTCAATTTTCTTGGAAGAAAGATCGTCTTGATTATGAGCTTTACAACTGGGAAACTGAAAGTGATACAGAGATCATCTTAACGGAAAAACGAAGTGATTATAAAGAAGCGTTAAGATTCGCCAAGTTTCAATTAAACATCAAATAGGGAGATTGCTAGGACTGGGAAATCAACGAATAAGCAAGAGGTTTCCCTTCGAATAACGCTTTTGTCTTTGCCCACGTATCTTCAAAAAAATCTGAGTTCCTATAATTGTTTAGATGATCTTCACTCTCCCACTTGCTAAACGTGTAATACACATTATCCGAAGAGGCATCTTTACAAAGTTCTAGGTGAACGCAACCTTCGCAATTGATGATTTTTCCTTTCACTACCTCAAAAAGTGATAAAAAATTATTAACTTTTTGAGGGTCAAACTCCATTCGGACTACTCGTATTAACATAAATATTTTTAATTCAGATTAGGTTGAAAACTCAATATTCACAGGAGTATCAATTTTCAATCCCAATAGTTGAGATGCATTTCCCTTATTAATTCCAATTTGTAAGTAATCAGAAGAATTAAAAAGTACGTAACAATCTCCTGACTCTACTTCGGTGAAGTAAGCATGTAGATTAGTAAATGTTTCTCTGCCAAAGTGAACGGTATACTTTACTCCATTACCATTCAATTCTATCATTTTTTCAAATTCAGGCCGGTTGATATTAGTAATCAAATTTCCATACCGATCTACATGCACCACATTCCCTGCAATCTCTCTTTTGGTCACCTTCAACTGTCGGGCATATAACTCCATCATTTGATCAGTAGGAGATCCGAGACTCTGCAAACTCTTGCCATTTGCCAACTCTAGCGCCACTTTTGCTAAGACCTGTTTCGCAGGAAAAGTAGATTTATCATTTTCTAAGATGACAACTTGATCTGGTTTCTTACTAGAAATTAAACTAAATAGGCCAGAATCAAATCCAACAAAAAAGTGTTTATCTAAAGCTATCGCAATTAAGTTTGATTTTTCTTTCATGGCATCTACTGCCACCAAGTGAACTGATCCTTCTGGAAAGTCCTTATATACATTCTTTAAGACATTGGCCGCTTGCGCAATATCATAAGGTTTTATGGTATGACTAAGATCCGTTATCGGCTGATTGCTTGAAATAGAAACAATAGCTGCTTTCACGGCTGCCACGTAGTGATCATCCGTGCCAAAATCAGACATGAAAGTGATTACAGCCATTGAGATTTACATCTTAAATTTGTTAGACAAAAGTATAAACTTTACAGCCGAAGGATTAAACCAAATACGGATTGCTTGAAAAAATAATTACACTCGAAAATGTTTCCCTTGTTGATTTTCTAGGAGTAGAAAATGAAAACATAAAAACACTAGCCTCATCCTTTCCAAATGCCAAAATTGTGAGCAGAGGAAATGAAATCAGAATCAAGGGTGCTGCACCTCAAATTCTTAAAATCAGTGAATTGCTCAATTCGTTACTGACTCACTATCATGAGTATGGGAAAATAACGGATGAAACAGTCAAAGATCTGGTGGCCAATGAGGAAGATACTATCACCAGCAATGGCATCACCAATGTACTCATCCATGGCACAAAAGGATTCCGAATTGCCCCAAAGACTGCCAATCAGAAAAAGTTGGTAAAGGCAGTAGAAGAAAATGATCTGGTTTTTGCTATTGGTCCTGCAGGTACTGGAAAGACTTATATATCAGTCGCTCTGGCTGTTCGCGCATTGAAAAATAAGGATGTTAAAAAAATTATCATCACAAGACCTGCGGTGGAGGCTGGAGAAAATCTTGGATTTCTTCCTGGTGATTTGAAGGAGAAAATTGATCCTTATCTTCGCCCGATTTATGATGCGCTGAATGATATGATCCCTGCGGAGAAGCTGAAGTATTACAAAGAAAATGGAGTAATTGAAATTGCGCCACTAGCATATATGAGAGGGCGTACGCTTAATCATGCCTACGTGTTGTTGGATGAAGCGCAGAATACCACGCCGATGCAAATCAAAATGTTTCTGACAAGGATGGGGCCTGACTCAAAAGTGATCATTACGGGGGATAGATCTCAGATAGATCTTCCATCACGACAAAAATCTGGACTGATTGAATCCATTACTGTATTGCAAGATGTGAAAGGAATTGGATTTGTAGAGTTGAGTGAAAAGGATGTGGTGAGACATAAATTGGTGAAATCTATTATAAAAGCATATAAAAAATATGGAATACAGGGTAATCCTAGCCAACAGTAAAGAGCTAAAAAAGAAAGCTTTTGCGATACGAGAAGAGGTGTTTGTAGTCGAGCAAGAAGTTGCAAGTGATGAAGAATTTGACGAATTTGAAGATGAGTCACAGCATTTTGTAGCACTAGATGATAATGATGACCCAATTGGATCTGCTCGATGGAGAAGAACAGAAAAAGGGATAAAGCTTGAGCGATTCACGGTTAAAAAAAAATTACGTGGAAAAGGGTTAGGTACTGCTATTGTGCAAGCAGTATTAGACGACTTAAAGAAAAAAGCTGAAACTGGCACATTTCTCTACATGCATTCTCAGTTAGATGCTGTTCCACTTTATGCCAAATTCGATTTCCAAAAGAAAGGTGATCAATTTGATGAATGCGGGATCATGCACTATTTGATGTGGAAAAAGTTGTGATAGATTATTAATTATTGTCGTATTGTGAATTATTTCTCCTATCGTCGAAATGACAACAACGTAGAAAAGAGACTGCAAAATAAAAAGTAATGCTCTTCGTCGTGTCATTTCGAGTATGCGAGAAATCTCTGCTTTAGCATCAATGAAGATCCATAATTACTTCGTTTACATCACTACAAACCCTAACAGAGCAGTGATCTATGTTGGTGTAACCAATGACCTAACGATCAGGCTTCAACAACATTACGAGAATCGAGGGAACCCGAAAAGTTGGGCTGGAAAGCACTATTGTTACAACTTAGTTTATTGGGAACGACATCAATTCATAGAGCATGCTATTGAACGAGAAAAAGAAATTAAAAAGTGGCGAAGAGAAAAGAAGAATAACCTTATTGCTTCTATCAATCCTGAATGGGAATTCTTAAATAGAGAAGTCGAGGAATAAGGTTTTGGTTTTAGGTTCTAGGAAGATGAATTGAGTTTGCCATCTAGCAGAGTGCAGATATTTCTCCTATCGTCGAAAAGACAGGAGTGAATAGGTGCTTCCTTCATCATTG
>CAYGTD010000237.1:0-5835 GCA_964352725.1 uncultured Roseivirgaceae bacterium | reverse complement strand
GTATACTATTTATTATTTTCTTCTATTGCTCGTAAAATTAGACGGCAAGATTCCTTTATTTGCTCTTTTGTAATAATCAGAGGTGGTGCAATTCGCATTGAATTATCATTAAATACAAACCAATCGGTGATGACACCAAATTCAATCGCTTTATCAATAACGGGTTTTACCACTTCAAATGATTCGAATTCTACTGCCATCATCAGTCCTTTATTCCGAATTTCTTTGATGAGTGGATGTTTTAATAAATCATGAAATAGCTGAGCTTTCTCATCTACTCCTTCTAGTAAATGCTCTTCTTTAATGGCATTCAAAGTAGCTAAAGCTGCAGCAGATGATACTGGGTGTCCTCCAAAAGTACTGATATGTCCAAGTACAGGATTTTCTGTAAAGACATTCATTAGTTTTTGATTAGCAATGAAGCATCCGATGGGCATTCCACCACCCATTCCTTTAGCACTTAAAAGAATGTCCGGTACAATATCATAATACTCAAATGCCCACATTTTCCCAGTTCTTCCAAATCCACATTGAATTTCGTCTAAGACTAGGAGTGTTCCAGTTTCATTACATTTTTCACGTACAGCTTGCCAATATTCTCTAGATGCTACTTGAACACCCGCTTCTCCTTGCACCGTTTCTACCACAAAGGCAGCTGTTTTTTCATTGATGTTGTCCAGGCTACTAATATCTCCAAAAGGAATGTGGGAAATACCTGGAAGTAGTGGTCTGAAATTTCTTTTTAGAGACTCATTACCATTGAGTGATAGCGCTCCATGTGAGGACCCATGGTATGCATCTACGCAGGAAATGATTTCTGCTCTACCAGTGACTCTTTTTGCTAGTTTCATTGCTCCTTCTACTGCCTCACTTCCTGAGTTAAGGAGGTAAACAGAGTTTAATGTAGGAGGCAATGTTGAGACCAGTGCCTCAGCCAATTTTACTTGTGGGCTTTGCACAAACTCACCATAAACCATTACATGGAGATGTTTGTCTATTTGATTTTTGATGGCTTCAATCACTTTTGGATGTTTATGCCCAACATTGGAGACACCAATTCCAGCGATGAGATCGGTATACTGCTTGCCGTCTACATCCGTCATATAAATACCCTCTGCCGACTCTATTTCCAATAATAGAGGAGCGTCAGATGTAGGAGCTAAGTGATCAAGAAATAACTGTCTGTGTGAAGGCATGCTGCAAAGATGCAAAAGCCTGCTTATTTAATTATTCTATGTGAAGGTTTGATTTTTTAAAGAATCTTCATAAATAACTTTTTGATTAATCAGATTATTGAATAGTTTACTAGTACTCACTAATTCAACCTATCACGCAATGAACCTCTCACTACCCAAAGTAGGTAGAAGAAGTACCATTCTTCTGACTACACTAGTCGCCATCGTTGGCGTTTTCGCTTATTATTTTTTAGTACATGTTGAAACGAATGAATCTCAATTCATTGATAGATCCTACCGAGTACTGGATAGGAAAGTAAAAAATATCCAAAGTAACTATGAAGGAAAGGGGAAGTATTTAGAGTACGTATTCAAAGCGGTACAACCAGTTCTAAAAGTAGCTTTAAAGGCTGAGTCTGGCACTAAAATAGCAGAACTGTACCAAGAGGTAAATAGCTTATATGATCAGCTTAGCGACGAAGATTATTACTATAAAGAGGATAAAGAAGCAGACTCATTAATGGCAAGGGATAATGCTATTTACAATAAGATAGAGGCGATCTACAGTAGGATAGGAGAGTTGGAAAATGGAAATCAGTCCAAAGTATCTTCTATTTTGGAATCTACGCTTCGTGAAGCAGCACCAGAAACGGTAGGAATACAATCCTACACAAACGATTTTCAGGGTATTTATTACAATAACTATGATGTTGAAGGGGAGTTTCATTGGAGTTTTTCACCAAGTGACAGCACACACATTGTCTTTAGAGAAAAAGCAAATGATTTTCTAAAGCCACTTTTGAAAAACGGACTCTTTCAAGAGTACATACTCATTAAGAAAGGACAATCTACTGAGAATGAGTATTTAGATTATTATGGAGAGGATGAGGAAGAATATTCTATCATCTATCAATCGGTAGATAATCTAATTGACCTTGAAAGTATAAGCCCAATTCTGCAAGGGAAAGATCTTAATTTAAAAGTGCAAGAAAGAGCAAGTCTCGATTCAATTTTTTTGAAAAGAGGACCTAAAACTGTAAAGCCATTAGATGTTTCCTTTTTCAATCATAGTTATAAGTTGGTGTTTCACAGGTTTAAGTTGAATAAGGAAGAGTATTATTTAGGTGGTTTTATTGAAAATTCTACTTTCAAAAAGGAATCTCAAAAGGTAGAGGCATTCTTCTTAATTCTAGCCATACTGGTTGTACTCCTTCTTCTCATCGCTATGCCTATTCTTAAATTGGTATTTATGAGTCCTATTGAGCGACTTCACATTAGTAATGTGATTATGGCAGGAGGCTCTCTTGTATTAGGAGTGCCCATTGTTTTACTCATAACTTTTAATATACATGTATATCTAGTTGAAGGAAGTGACGATTTAAATAAGCAATTGGTTGAATTATCCGATAGTATAGAAGACCAGTTTAAATCTGAAATCACAACCATTCTAGATGTATTACATGATGCAGATAGTAAGGTTCAAAAAGGATGGGATCAGCTTAGTAGTATCGATACCACAACGTATCCAGAGTTTAACCATATTTTTTGGGTGGATAAGAGAGGCAATGTGCAGAAAAATAAACAAAGAACTCTTCTAGACAGAGGCTTGAACAGCATCTCAGTAGCAAAGAGAGCTTACTACATGAATGTGGTAAAAGACAAAATGTGGAGGTATAGAAGAGATCCTCGTGAGATTAATCAGCGAATGTTTATTGAGACATTATCACAGTGGATGGAGGTGAAAACTGATTCGGTAAGAGTACCTGAAAAGGGGGATAAAATGAATCTTGTTGATAATACAAAACAACGGTTTAAAAAGATAAAAGAACCTTTATCAGAACCATTTTTCCTGGAGTCGATCGTTTCTTGGAGTGATTTTACAAATGAAGCAGCTATTTCTATTCCCTCAAAAGTAAGTGGGTATCCTGCAGCAGTTTTAACCACTCAATTACACTCTGTTATGAATCCTATTTTGCCCAAGGGATTTGGGTTTGCCATTATTGATGAAAATGGATTGGTTCAATTTCATAGTGATAAGAACCTTATTCTTCAGGAAAACTTCTTAGAAGAAACCAATAAATACTCTGATTTGCAGTCTGGAAAATTTTCAAGAGTGGCTGTCGATGCAAACATCAAGTACCATAATATTAATCATAAAGCATATATGCAGCCGATTAATGCCATGCCTCTTTATTTGGTGACTTTCTATAATATGGAATACCGCAATGCGGAAATTCAAGGAGTTGTGAGTATTTCAATGATTTTGCTTTTTGGATCGTTTGCTGTTGTGGCTTTAATGATCTTGGTGTTGCATCTTATTCAAAAGAAAAAATCGAAATTGAAAATTAAAATTTTCCTTTTTAACTGGATAAAACCTGATGAAGAAAAATTTGAATCATATCAATTTCTACTTTTCATTTTCCTATTAATCGGTCTTATTAATCTCGTTTTTATCGGAATTGGATTGGTCTCTGATCATGAAATACTATTTTCATTTATTGTCACGAATGCGTATTTGTTTTTGATTGCCTATTCATGGCTCACACCAAAGAACACCATCCAATACACTGAGAGACCAACCGCACGCAGGAACTTCTACATTGCTTTTATATTGGTAATAGTTGTTGCAGATATGGCATATCTGCCATTTTCAAATGGTTTTCCATGGTGGGCGCTGTATCAGGGTCTACTCTTATTACTCTATTGGTATGGAGAGAGGTTAAAAGAATACGTCTTTAGTTGGAGATCAAAAGCTAAATGGTTGAGCGAGTTGGATTTGATGATTAGAAATCACGCTTATAATATCTTTTTATTTAGCTGGCTATTGATCAGTAGCGTTCTTCCTATTTTTTACATTTTCATGGTTGCCCATAATGAGGAAAATGTGATCTGGGAGAAATTTAATCAGATAGATATTGCCAATCAATATCATAATAAATTGACGAGTCTTGCTGACAGGATGAAAGCCATTAAAGGTGACGAGGAAATTCAGAAAAGTTATTTTGATGCGAAACTTAACGGAGGTATTTATATCCTTAAATCGGAAATAAGTAATAAGCCAATTGAAAAAAAATCTGAATGTGCCACCGGGATATCTCTTTCAGATAAAGTTCTTGCAAACATTCGACCTCATTATAATAAGCTGATTGTTGATAGTAAAGGATTGGCTTTTGACATTTCTCAGGAAAGAAATAGGCAATGGTGTTTTCCTGGCTCTGGCGATAAATCAAGTATGCAGCTATCCTTCAGGGACAACTTCATTCCATCATCTTATTTGGAGTATCAGGATATCTATGTCCAAAGTCAAAATGATTTGATTTTGTTCGGAAAAAAAGCCATTCAGTCTAATATAAACAACTCTGAAAGTTCTATCACGAGAAGTAATAGAAGCTTCATGCGATATATATTGCCCAATAAGTACTTCATACTGTTTGTCATTGCTATCATCTTGATTTTAATTGCCGTATATAAAGTCATTGAATTTTGTACCAACAAGATATACGGTATACAGTACAGCAACTTTAAAAATACATTACCTCTTACTGTCGCCAATTTCAAGAAAATATCTATTGGAGATGATTCAATTACTCATAATAAGCAACGCCAAATCTTCCTGCTTGGCCTTCCAAAATCCAATAAGGGTAACCTGCTAAAATCATTGGAAGAAAACTTATTCAAAGTGGATATGATTCATATGAATCAAGTCAAAAAATGGGAGAGTGTATTGGATGTAGATCTTACCAAATATGATGGGGTCATCATTGAAAATTTTGAGTATGGTGTTTCGTCGCACTCTGCCAATGTAAAGAGATTGCACTTGATTGAAGAATTACTAGTGCATGAGGTGCAGCATCTTTTTATTTCTTCTAATGTGCATCCAAGTTTCATTACTGAGTTCTATGAATCAAAATTGATAAATGATAAGGATGCTGACCAGAATATGAAGGAAGAATACCTACTTGCTCTAGAGACCTGGAGACACATGTTGGGTGGGTTTATATTGGTTCACAATCCGATTAAAGAGAATACGAAAATCAATGATTTTTTAAGTAAAGACTGGATTACCAACGATACCTATAAAGAGCTATTTAACAAAGAATTAAATAGGGGCAGCTTTCTTCCTAATCTACTACCAGGACTTAAGGATTACTTTGTCAAGCTCAAAAACAATGAGGATGGAATGGAGGAGAAAATAGATAAGGAAGATTTGATATTGCGTATCCAGATGCTTGCTGAGAGCTACTACATGGGACTTTGGAATACACTTTCAAAAGAAGAACGATACATTATCTATGACTTGGCAAAAGATCGCTTCGTTAATATCAACAATCAGAATGGCATTCGAAATCTATTGGAGAAAGGCCTCCTTGTGTATGATAACGAACTTCGAATCATGAATGAGAGTTTTACCAATTTCGTCCTTTCAATCATTAAAAAAGAGGAGGCATTGATGATGGAAAAAGAAGTACGTGATAAAGGAACTTGGAGTACGATAAGTGCTGTGCTTGGTATGGCTGTATTAGGAATTATTGCATTTTTATTCTTGGGAAACCCAGATTTCTTTCATGATTTTAATGCCTTAATCAGCGCACTAATAGCAGTAATCGGAATCCTCCCAAGAGTAGGAGGATTGCTTAGTTTTGGTAAGAGAAATTCAGAT
>CAYGTD010000236.1:0-5840 GCA_964352725.1 uncultured Roseivirgaceae bacterium | reverse complement strand
TGGGGTGGAAGATCGGGCTCGAACCGACGACCCTCGGTACCACAAACCGATGCTCTAACCAACTGAGCTACAACCACCATGTATTTCCAGAGTATACCCTGAAAAGGAATGCAAAGTTAATCGTAGGATTGTAATCTGCAAGCTATTTTTTACGATCAAATGAAAGTCTTTTTCCAAGAGTGGAATCATTCAGCTTTCCATCCTGATATGCCAAGTGTCCCGAAACGAACGTATGAGTAACTGTTGACTTAAATTCATGGCCCTCAAAAGGGGACCATTTACATTTAGCCAATATATTTTCTTTTGTTACTGTCCACGGATTATCCAGATCTACCAAAATAAGATCAGCGAAATAACCTTCTCTAATAAATCCTCTTTCTTTTACATCAAAACATATGGCGGGCTTATGCGACATCTTATCTACAATTTTCTCTAGAGAAATTTTACCTTGATGGTAAAAGTCTATCATAGCATTCATCGTGTGTTGAATGAGTGGTCCTCCAGATGGAGCATTGAGATAGGGATTATTTTTTTCTTCTAGTGTGTGAGGAGCATGATCTGTAGCTATTACGTCGATTCTATCGTCTAATAGTGCTTTCCAAATTTCATCTCTATCCTCAGCAGACTTCACGGCAGGATTCCACTTAATAAATGCACCCTTTTCATCATAATCTTGATCTGAGAACCATAAATGATGAATGCATGCTTCAGAAGTGATTCGTTTTTTCTCTAGTGGAATATCATTGGAAAATAAATGTGTTTCTTTTCCTGTCGATATATGAAGTATATGCAGCCTTGTATTGTTCTTTTTCGCCAATTCTACCGCTTTAGAAGAGGACAAATAGCAAGCTTCCTCATTTCGTATCACAGGATGCATTCTAAATGGAATATCATCACCATATTGGGCTTTGGCTTTTTCCGTATTGGCTCTGATGGTTGCCTCATCTTCGCAATGCGTAGCAATCAAAATAGGAGCATTTCGGAAAATATTCTCTAAAGTGTCTTGATCATCCACTAGCATATTGCCTGTGGAAGAGCCCATGAAAATCTTAATTCCACAAACAGATGCTGGGTCAGTCTTCAATACTTCATCCAAATTATCATTAGTAGCTCCCATGTAAAATGAATAGTTCGCTAAGGAATTAGCAGCTCCAATTTCATACTTTGCCTTAAGCAACTCTTGTGTTACTGTTTGAGGATTCACATTGGGCATTTCCATAAATGAGGTAACTCCTCCTGCGACAGCAGCACGAGACTCAGTGAAAATATTGCCTTTATGCGTTAGACCTGGCTCGCGAAAATGAACTTGATCATCAATAACTCCAGGTAATAAATACTTGCCTTTCGCATCTATCACAGTGTGATTTTCAGTGACTGAAAGACCTTCTCCAATCTTTTCAATGCGCTGATCTTTGATGAGCACATCTCCAGAAAATAGGTGACCCTCATTAACGATGTTGGCGTTCTTAATGAGAAAAATTGTATTTTTATTATTCATAATGTGAATATTCAGGAAACGCGACGTAACTCTTCAATAAAAACAAGCGATTATAGTCCAAATGAAACATCTATTTTTAGGCTAAATAGCATTTTAAATGCGCCTCAATTAAATAAAAACGGAATCAACTATTGTTTTTTATATAAATGGTCAATCTTTTCAATTGATAATAGTTGGAAACCGAAAAGAAACCTATACTTGTGGTAGAAAGAGAGAATATCTCTTTCTATAGCTGGTTGAAAAGATCTTGTGGGGCGAATGCCCCACAAAGATCAACTTTTCTTCTCAAGCAGAAATCTCCCAACCTAATTGCCAGAAGCTTCCATTTTATCTTCGTCAGCAGTGATTCTTTCTGCTCTATTTGCGATATCCCATCCCGTGTGGAATACCAACCTTGCTATTTTCTCAATAGCATTAAAATCAATCTTTTCTACAGTATCCGTTGGTTTATGATAATCTTCATGAACTCCATTGAAATAGAAAATAATTGGAATGTTATTTTTAGCAAAGTTGTAATGATCGGATCTGTAATAGAATCTATTTGGATCATTCTCATCATTATACGTATAATCTAACTCCAAATTTGAATAGGTTTTGTTTGCTTCTTCAGAGAGATTGTGCAGATCATCTGACAACTTATCAGAACCAATCAAATAGATGTAATCTGGGTTGTCTTTATGCGCTTCATCAAAGCGACCCACCATATCTACATTAAGATTTACCACCGTGTTTTCTAATGGGAAAATAGGGTCAGTATCCGTATAGTATCTAGAACCAAGAAGTCCTTTCTCTTCTCCTGTCACTGTCATGAAAAGAATACTTCTCTTAGGACCCTTCTTCTTTTTGGCTGCCTCTGCAAATGCTTCTGCAAGCTCTAATACAGTAACTGTTCCAGATCCGTCATCATTGGCTCCATTATTTATTTCACCATTGGTAATGCCAATGTGATCGTAATGAGCTGTTATTACAATTACTTCATCTGGTTTCTCGGTTCCTTTCATAAAACCTAGAATGTTTTCAGTCCCCACTGGCTTATCCAAATAATCTGCATTGAAAATAATTTGAGTTTTATCACCACCTGCGATTTGATCAAACTCTTTTCCAAACATCCAAGATGTTAATTCAGTATCCACAATGATCATCTTGTCACTATCAGCATCTCTTGCATCCAAACCAAGTTTCGCCCTTTTTAAGAAAGGTCCGAATCGAGTAAGTGTTGAATTAAATTCATCGGCATTAGTCACTGCTACAATATATCCTTTTGCCCCAGCTTCTTTAGCCGCATTTATTCTTTCCTGAATTCCTCCTAATTTTTCAACAGCATAAACAACATAGGCCCCCTTATAGCTGCTCATCATTTTATCTTCGTCATCTGCCATTACCACATTGATATACTCCTCTCCAGAAGTCTCAGAACTTGAGTAGTAGATGAAATCTTCAAATACTATTTTCTTTTCGTCTCCTTTTCTAAAGTAAGAAGTGTTGATTGCAGACTCTGTCAAATCAAATTTTTGGTAGTAGGACCCTTCAACTGGGCCTTCTAAGCCTAGAGACTTGAAATGATTGGCAATGTATTCAGCAGCCATTTTCTGCCCTTTTTTTCCAGTTTCTCTTCCTTCGTATTCGTCGGAAGCCAAGATAGAAAGGTGAGCCTTTAAATCTTCTGCCTTAATAGTCTTTGCGTATTTCATTGCCGTTTTATCTTGGGCAGTAATCCCAAAAGCAACAAGAATACCTACTACGTAAATAATCTTTTTCATGTGTTTATTTTTTTCAAATATGCATCAATTAGCTAAAAGCTCATTTTATGCACTAATTATTATAGCCTCAAAACTAAAGAATTTTTAAACTGGCAAAACCAATTAATTACACCAATGGTTATGAGTATAAATGCTTTTTGAACTCAATGGACTATCGTAAGTTTGCAGCCTAAAATATCCCTTGATTAAACATCCCAAAATGAATATTAACCTAAATGATCGGGTAGCTTTTGAAAGACGTCACAACGGACCAGATCAAGAGCAAATTGACCAAATGGTAAAAGCCATTGGCGTAAAGTCTTTAGACGAGCTAATTGACCAGGCTATTCCGGCTCCCATTCGAAAGAAGAGGGACTTGAATTTACCACCTGCTTTGAATGAGTTTGAATACCTGAACCACATGAAAAAGGTAGCTGGTAAGAACAGAGTATTTAATTCATTTATTGGTCAGGGGTATTACAATTGCGTGGTACCAACCGTAATTCAAAGAAATATATTAGAGAATCCTGGCTGGTATACAGCTTATACACCTTATCAGGCAGAGATTGCCCAAGGAAGGTTAGAAGCATTGATCAACTTTCAGACCATGATCATTGATCTGACGGGTATGGAGATAGCCAATGCCTCTCTTCTGGATGAAGCGACGGCAGCAGCAGAGGCTATGTGTATGCTCTATGGAATCAAAAAAGGGGATAAAAAGTCAGCAAGTAAGTTTTTGGTAGACAAAGAAGTCTTTCCTCAAACACTTGATGTCTTAAAGACAAGAGCGATTCCTTTTGGGATAGAACTGGAAGTGGTGGACTTGCCGAATGCGGATGTTACGGCAAATGATGTTTTTGGTATTTTCTTCCAATACCCAAATAACTCTGGCGGAATAAGAGATTGGTCAGCTCTAGTGGCTGCCGCAAAAGAAAATGGAGTATTCTCTGCATGTGCGACAGACTTACTTTCGCTTACTTTATTGACAGCACCTGGCGATTGGGGTACAGATGTAGTAGTGGGAACCTCTCAGCGATTTGGAGTGCCAATGGGATATGGCGGACCTCATGCTGCATTTTTTGCCACAAGAGAAGATTATAAAAGATCAATTCCTGGTAGAATTATAGGTGCATCCAAAGACGCTCATGGGAATAATGCCTACAGAATGGCGCTTCAAACAAGGGAGCAACACATCAAACGAGAAAGGGCCACCTCAAATATTTGTACGGCGCAAGTACTGCTTGCTGTGATGGCAGGAATGTATGCAGTATATCATGGAGCAAAAGGACTAAAACAAATTGCAGCAAGAGTTCATGGCTTGGCGAAAGAAACTGCTGTGGCAATTGCACAATTTGGCTTTGAAAATCAGAATATTTACTTCTTCGATACCATAAAAATTCCATTGACTTCTGAGCAAATGGTACAGCTCAAATCACTAAGTGAGGAGGAAGAAATCAATTTTAGGTATTTTGATGACGGAGTTGGGGTTTCGTTTGACGAATCTCATACAGTGGAAAATGCAAATGAAGTTGTGAAACTCTTTGCTCGACTAGGAGATGCTTTCTTTGCTACTATTCATGAGGATTTTGAAGTAGAGTATCCTTCATCTTTGATGCGTTCTACTCCATACCTAGAACATGAGATTTTCAATCACTTTCATTCTGAGCACGAGTTGTTGAGATACATGAAGCGATTGGAGAATAAAGATCTTTCTTTGGTTCATTCCATGATTTCTTTGGGTTCTTGTACTATGAAGCTGAACGCCACGTCGGAAATGATTCCTGTGACTTGGCCTGAATTTGGAAACATCCACCCATTTGCACCAAAAGATCAAGCAGCGGGATATCGTATTATGATCAATGAGTTGCACGATTGGTTGGTCGATATTACAGGATTTCATGCTGTATCATTCCAGCCCAACTCCGGAGCTCAGGGAGAATATGCGGGATTGATGGTGATTAGATCTTACTTGGAGGGGATAGGTCAGCCAAATAGAAAAGTGGCTATCATTCCATCTTCTGCACATGGAACTAACCCTGCAAGTGCTATCATGGCCGGAATGAAGGTGGTTATTGTGAAATGTGATGACAATGGAAACATTGATTTGGAAGATTTAAAGCAAAAGGCTGATGATCATAAAGATGATTTAGCTGCTTTGATGGTGACTTATCCTTCAACGCACGGTGTATTCGAAGAGTCTATTCTTGAAATATGTAACATCATCCACAATAATGGTGGACAGGTGTATATGGATGGAGCAAACATGAATGCACAAGTTGGCTTGACTTCTCCTGGAATTATCGGAGCAGATGTTTGCCACTTAAATCTTCACAAAACATTTTGTATTCCTCATGGAGGAGGTGGACCAGGAATGGGACCAATTGGTGTGGCAGAACACTTGACTCCATATCTTCCAGGTCACATAACAGAGCATAATAGCAACCCTGCAATTTCAGCAGCGCCGTATGCCAGTGCAAGTATTTTACCTATTTCTCATGCATACATTGCCATGATGGGTGCAGAAGGTTTAACCCAAGCGACCAAAGTAGCCATATTAAATGCAAATTATATTGCAGTAAGATTGAAAGATCATTATCCTGTTT
>CAYGTD010000235.1:0-5862 GCA_964352725.1 uncultured Roseivirgaceae bacterium | reverse complement strand
ACATCCAAGCAGACAATCGCTGCTCACTCACCATCATAATGGATGGTGAAAACGTTCAGGCTAACGGAAGAATTTGTATTATTGGTCACATGGATAAACTACTCTCCGTAGAAAAAGAGATAATGGAACGGTACCACGTGCAGTTTCCTGACTCACGATCATACGATGCTACACACGATTTTTCATTCTATCGATTGCTTCCTATCTCCATCCGCTATATCGGCGGATTTGGTCAGATCTATTGGTTTAAGCCCGAGGAATTTAAATGATAGGACTGGGCTGTGATCACCACAACCCGATCAAACATTATAAAGTAAATTCTCTGATCTATTAACTATCACCATCGTCATTATTGCTGCCTCCATCCTTAAGATCATCATTAGAGATTGTCTTTACTTTCTTAGGTGCCCGCTGCTTCAAAGACCCTATGCGATAACTAAAGTTAATTCTGAAGTTGAGCAACTGAAGTTCCCTTGTGCTCCTTTGTGTAAGGAAAGGAGTAGTCACTTCAGAATCTAGAAAACTCCTAGGTGTGGCAAAGTTGTTTGCTCCTAGACCAATACTCCCTTTCTTATTTTTAAAGTTACGATTTAGACTCAAACTGTAGATATAAAAAGGATTGGTAAAACCTTGAAGCTGCACTCGGGCACTTCTATAAAATCCAAACATTTGAACAACCCAAAGCTCCGTTATTTTATAACTTCCAAAGATTCTACCATTAAATACAAAACCCTCGTTTTCTGCATTAAACAGTGGATCATCAACATTGTTGGTCAATACTGAATAAAAAGCATCGATACCTCCATTCAAGGAAATTTTACCTTTTCTGTAACTCCCGAAAGCATTGATACCGTAAGCATCTTCTTCTCCTATATTCTGAAATGTAGTATAAATAGTATCTTGACCAATAGTCTCTCTCACCGACTGGATACTTCCATTGGTAGATCTTACAAATGCTGAAACACTTATAGAAGTGGTAGGCTTAAACTTGCTTAAAGAAAGTTCCACCTGATTGGTGAATTCAGGGAGTAAGTCGGGATTTCCCTGAGAAATATCTAATGGATTAGCTGCATTTATGTTGGGATTTAAAAACTGTAAACTTGGTCTAGCTATTCTTCTAGAGTAACCAAATTTAAGACTCTTATTGTTTTTGAGTTTCTTGGACATGTTGACACTAGGAACGAATGTTCCATAATCCGCAATTTCCAAATTAGCACCATCGGCAAAATTTGCTGTGATCGTCGTGTACTCATAACGCCCACCCGCTTGAAGGGTGAAATCGGACGGTAATTCAACAAGACCAGAAACAAATCCCGCTGACACATTTTGATTATATGTGAATGAGTTACTAACACCTGCACCTTCTAGTTCAGAGTATGGGCCATCACCTTGACGTAAAAAGAGTTGAAAATCACTCGTTACAGTTCTTGAAATATTCTTCACTCCTGTTTCAAACCTAGCATTTTCGCCAATAGGCTCTACATAATCTAGTTGGATAGTAAACTCTACATTATCACTAATATTCTCATTCTTCGTATCGGTTGGATTAGATGCTGATAGGTTTTCAATCGTAAAATCATTATTCCTGATATCATGGCTATACAACGAAATCAAACTTATCTCCTTACCCTTTTCTTCAAAAGATCTGATGTAATTGAAATTTATATCGACACTATTTGAATTACTCAATGTAAATACATCTTGAAGCAAATTTCTTGATCCATTACTATCAATCGTTTCTGTAAGTCTATCATTCTGATCGCTTCTCGAATCAAATATTCGATAGTTCACTCCTCCTCCAACGAAATGATATTTATTGAATGTGTAATCCCAACCGAAGTTGTAACGACCTGAAATTCTTGAACTAACCGTTTCAGCAAATTGATTGGTTTTTGATAATTCTGTACCAAATTCATCCGTCACGATTTGTTCATTATCAAAGGAGCCAAGAATATTGTATCCTGCAAATCCATTTCCTCCTAGAGACAAACCAAGCTTTCCTCTCCTCCATCCTGCAGTGAGTCCCAAATTTGAGCCTCTGTAACCAACGCCAGTATTCACTGAAAGGGTACCTCCTTCAAGGTTATTTTTCTTAGTAATTATATTAATAATTCCTCCTGTTCCTTCTGCATCAAACCGTGCCGATGGAGAAGTGATCACTTCTACTGATTCAATTTCATCTGCGGGAATTTGTTTAAGAGCGTCAGCCAGATTACCTGCAGTAATTGTAGATGGCTTTCCATCTATCAGGACTGTAATATTACCACTTCCACGAAGCGAGACATTACCATCTAAATCAACAGAAAGTAAAGGAACTCTTCTCAATACATCAGAAGCATCACCACCAGCAGTTGTTTTATCTTGACTGGCATTATAAACGATTCTATCCACCTTATCTTCAATCAATTCCCTTTGTCCTTCTACTACCACCTGATCCAGTTCAGTAGCAGATGAGGTAAGCTTTGTACTGCCTAAATCGTACGATTCACCTTTGCCTGTTACCGTAAAAGGCCCCTGATCAATTGATTCATATCCAATGAAAGAAATACTAATCAAAAATTCTCCTTCAACCACGTTCTTAATCACCCATTTGCCATCAGCGTCAGCAATTGTTCCATTTAAGAGTTTTTTGTCTGAGGCATTCAAAACCTTTATCGTGGCAAATGGCACAGGTTCATTGTTCTCGTCAATCACAATACCACCCAATTTTCCATATCCAATTTTTGGTTCAGATGCACCTTGATATGATGAAGCAGGACGCTGGGCTAAAACAGCATTCATATTAAGAAATATAATAGTGCCTAGAATAATGATATTGAATTGGTGTTTCATATTAGGATTTTTAAAATTCCTGATTAAGACTATTAAACCATCACTTTTGTTCAAAAGTCAAGCAAGTTTGTGATAAACGGTAACGTTAGTAAGCTTAGGTTGAAGTCCCTTTGATAGGCTAACTTGAAGTGCTTCTTTGATGAAATTATCTTGGAACTAGAAGACAACTAGTAGTAATAAATTTCGTAATTTAACACTATTAATGAAATTCACACGCAAAATATCGATCATTCTAGCAGGCTCCATTCTGCTAATGCATTCGATTTTGCCTCATGAGCACCATAGTGAGCTTGATGAAAATCAACATATAGAAGCACACGAAACTGCTAATAGTCTTATTGATTATATCAAATTAGCATTTCATATTGATTTGGGACAAGATCATTTGGAAAGTTATAAAGTCACCCAACAAGAAGTCCTGGCTTTTGACTTGATATCCTATCCAACACTTGATTTTTCATTTCACATCACGTCTACCGAGATACAATCTCAAAAATTTATCCCTTTAACGGATAATTTTCAATCCACTTATTTTTCTCAACATTTAAGATTAAGAGGTCCACCTCAAAAAGCATAATCGATCATTCAGTTCATAACTGGTGAAGTGTTTTTTATGGTCTTCTAAATTTTAATTTCATGTTGGAATACATTATTAAGTTCAGCTTAAAGAATAAGCTGATTGTTCTATTATTTACCTTTTCAATCATCGCATTTGGCATTTATGCGCTGATGAATATCCCCATAGGGGCTGTACCTGATGTTACGAATAATCAGGTACAAGTTATTACCACCTCTCGAAACCTATCTACACAGGATGTCGAGCAGTTCATTACGTATCCAGTAGAGTTGGAAATGGCCAATCTCCCAGGAGTAAAGGAGATTCGCTCAATTTCCAAGTTTGGTCTATCAGTGGTGACCATTGTTTTTGAAGATAAGCTGGGTACTTATCTACCGAGGCAACTGATCGCAGAAAAGATCAAGAAAGCTTCCGAAAACATTCCCGATGGATTTGGAACGCCCGAAATGGGACCCATCACCACTGGACTTGGAGAGATTTATCAATACGTCTTGGATGTTGCACCGGAACATCGATCAAAATACTCTATCACTGACTTACGAACGATTCAAGATTGGATTGTCAAGAGACAACTTTCTGGTATTCCTGGTGTAGTGGAAGTAAACACTTGGGGAGGATTCCTTAAACAATATGAAGTAAGCATCAATCCTAAAAAATTGCAAGCGATGAACCTAACGCCGGTAGAGGTCTTCAATGCTTTAGAAACGAATAATAGCGTAGCTGGTGGCGGCTACATTGAAAAAGGTAATCAAGCTTATTTCATTCGTGGAGAAGGACTAGCCAAAAGTATAGAAGACATTGAAAACATTGTTGTAATGAATCGTGATGGGCTACCGATATATATCAAAGACTTAGCAAAAGTAGGTTTTGGCCATGCTACACGTTTCGGTGCTATCACCGGCAATGGAGAAGGAGAAAAGGTATTAGGACAGGTGATGATGCTGAAGGACGCCAATTCCAAAGCAGTGATTGGAGCTGTGAAAAAGCGTGTTTTAGAGATACAAGATGCTTTACCCATTGGGGTTAGTATCAATCCCTTTTTGGAGCGTAGTGAATTGATCGGGAAAACCACATTTACCATCTCCGAAAACCTCATTTTAGGTTGTTTGATTGTGGTATTCGTAGTGGTCTTGCTTTTAGGAGATCTACGTACTGGACTTGTAGTGGCCTCTGTTATTCCGCTTTGTTTGCTTTTCGCACTTTCCTTGATGTACATTTTTGGAGTGGATGCCAATTTGATGAGTCTTGGTGCCATTGACTTTGGAATCATCATTGATGGAGCAGTCATTATTGTGGAATACACCGCCTTTCAAATCAATACTAAACGATCAGAGATTCTTTCTCAGGACCTAGTTGAAAGACGCAGTTTGATAGATAAAATCACTTATGAAGGTGCTACGAAGATGATGCGTTCTGCTGTGTTTGGACAACTCATTATCATCATCGTATTCATCCCTATCCTATCCTTAGTCAATGTAGAGGGCAAAATGTTTAAGCCTATGGCATTAACCTTTTGTTTTGCACTAATAGGCGCCATGATATTTTGTTTTACTTATGTTCCAGTCGTTTCAAGTCTCTTTCTAAAACCATCTAAAAGCGACAAGCCTAATTTATCCGCTAAGTTTATCGCTTTTCTACAACGCGTTTATCGCCCTGTTCTGGTCTGGTCAATTGAGTACAGAAAAACAGTATTAGGAGCTGCTTTATTGCTATTAATTAGTGTTGGATACCTATTTTCTACATTAGGTGGCGAGTTTGTTCCTACGTTGGATGAAGGAGATTTCGTTATCCAGCCGGTACTAAAAACGGGCACTTCACTCAGTGAAACGGTTAAGACGACTACACAAATTGAAAAAGTCATACGTAGGTTTCCTGAAGTGAATCAAGTAGTCACACGAATTGGTGCTGCAGAAGTACCAACCGACCCTATGTCGATGGAAGAAACCGATGTGATTATTACGCTGAAACCAAAAGGTGAATGGACCTCTGCTGAGACAAAAGATGAATTGGCAGATCAGTTTAAAGAAGCGTTGGTAGCTGAGATTCCAGGTGTCGATTATGAGTTTACCCAGCCCATAGAGATGCGTTTCAACGAGCTGATAACAGGAGTTCGAGCAGATTTAGCTATCAAAATATTTGGTGAAGACCTTGAAATCTTGGCCAAGAAAGCAAGTGAAATAGAGCTACTTATTGAAGATGTAGAAGGGGCATCAGATATAACAGTCGAAAAAGTGGATGGATTGCCACAAATGAGCGTCATCTATGATCGGAATAAAATCGCTCGATATGGACTAAACATTTCGGAGGTCAACGATATTTTGACCATGGGATTTGCAGGGAAAATAGCTGGGAGCATATTTGAAGGTGAACGAAGGTTTGACCTGGTCGTTCGTTTCAACAAGGACTTTCGCCAAGACATTATCAATTTGGAGCAAACAGTTGTTCAAACAGCT
>CAYGTD010000234.1:0-5875 GCA_964352725.1 uncultured Roseivirgaceae bacterium | reverse complement strand
TGATTATATAATAGACAAAAAAAAGAGAGTGCCTTTTGAGACACCCTCTTTTTTTATGCAAAATATTTTAGATAGAGACGAGAAGCTTGTCCTGACGTAGGAAGGAAGTCTAGTCACTAGTACTAAAAAGAAAATCGATTCAGAAATGAATCGGTTTTTTTATTCCCTTTTCTATATGTAACATTTGTTACACAACGCATCAATCTCACTAAATATCATGTTAATCATTGACTTAAGTCATCACTTATAGCTTTTTTGCTTCGTTATTTTACTTATGAATTTAAACGGAGCAACATGAAAAATCTACTCATACTCGGCGCAGGATCTGCAGGCACCATGATGGCCAACCATCTAGTCAATAAGCTTCCAAAAGGTTGGCAGATAACCATCGTAGACCAATCAGAAAAGCACTATTACCAACCTGGTTTTCTTTTTCTGCCATTTGGTATCTACGAGGAAGAAGATTGCTTCAAGAAGAAAAAGTCTTTCATACCCAAAAGTGTTAAGTACATTCAGAAGGGTATTGACCTGATCATGCCAGAGCAACATAAAGTGCGACTGGAAGGTGATGAGCTACTTTCTTATAATCTATTGATCATAGCTACTGGATCTAGAATTGCTCCAGAAGAAGTAGAAGGAATGCAAGGGCCAGAATGGAAAAAGTCAGTATTTGATTTCTATACGTTTGAAGGTGCCAAAGCACTGAAAGAGAAATTAGATGCTTTTGAGGAAGGCAAGCTAGTAGTGCATATCACAGAGATGCCGATCAAGTGTCCTGTTGCTCCTCTAGAGTTTGCGTTTCTAGCAGACTGGTACTTTAAAGAGCGTGGCATTCGCGATAAAGTAGATATTTCTTACGTGACTCCATTGGATGGTGCATTTACCAAGCCAACTGCAGCGTCTACTTTGGGTCATTTACTTGATGAAAAGCAAATAAATATTGTGCCCGATTTCGCAATAGCTTCTGTGGATAATGACAATAAGCAGATTGTTTCTTGGGATGAAATCAAAGTGCCATTTGATCTACTGGTAACTGTTCCTACCAATATGGGAGATGATTTAATCCTTAGAAGTGGCATGGGAGATGATTTAAACTTCATCCCAACTCATAAGCATACGCTTCAATCTGAAGCGTATGAGGATGTTTTTGTTCTTGGAGATGCAACGAACCTACCCACTTCTAAAGCGGGATCTGTTGCACACTTTGAAGCTGAGGTGTTGACTGAAAACATCCTACTCTACATCAATGGTAGCCCCTTGAAAGAAACTTTTGATGGTCATGCTAATTGCTTTGTGGAGACAGGCTTTAATAAGGCCATGTTGATTGATTTCAACTACGATCAGGAGCCAGTGGCAGGAGTATTTCCCTTCAATACAATTGGTCCAATGAAACTATTGCAAGAGAACAAGATGAATCATTGGGGCAAGTTGGCCTTCCGATGGATCTATTGGAACATGTTGATGAAGGGCAAAAAGATACCTTTTGTATCACCTCAAATGTCATATGTTGGCAAGGAAATAAGTAAAAAAGATAAAGCAACTAAAGAAGAAGTACTCAATTAAATAACAAGAAAATGGAAACACTAATAGCAAATAGACCAGTAGAATTAAACGAACAAGGCTACCTGTTACACATGGATCAATGGGATAAAGAAATAGCTAAAGGCATTGCCACTGAAGAAGAGATTGAATTGACCGACCGTCATTTCGAAATTCTCTCTTACCTGCGCGATGAGCAAGAAAAAGGCACGGCATTATCTATCAGAAGGGTAGGTAAATCTGGAGTTGTTGACATCAAGGAATTCTATCAACTTTTCCCAGGGGGACCGCTTAAAAAAGCATCCCGTATCGCAGGTATTCCGAAACCAGCAAGTTGTATTTAACCTCTAAACACTAAGACAATGGAAACATTAGAAGCCCCAGTAACAAATAAGAAGGAGAAAAAACGTGCGCTTAAGAAGCTGATGATTATCAATTCTAAAGCCACGATAGACTCAGTCTATGCAGCTTTGATTTTGGCCAATGGCGCCAGAATGGAAGGATTAGACTCTGAGATATTTTGTACCTTCTTTGGATTGGAAATGCTGCAACCCAAGAAGATGGATCATCTTCATGTAGCAACGGTTGGTAATCCTGGCATGCATATTCCCACAATGCTAGGTGGCCTTCCGGGTATGGAGACACTGGCCTCAAAAATGATGAAGAAAGAGATGGACAAATTAGACATACCACCGGTCAGTGAATTTTTGGAAATATACAAAGCCTCTGGCGGAAAATTATTTGCCTGCAAGTTGGCCATGGATATGTTCCATTTAAAAGAAGAAGATCTTTGGGAAGAGGTTGACGCTGTTCTAACAGTAGGTGATTTCTATGAAAGGGGTCAGGAGGAAGGGTCCCAAATAATATTTATTTGATACGGTTTTTGCTCTACTTAAATCTAAACCGATTCAGTAATGGATCGGTTTTTTTGTGATGAAGAATATTTCATTTTCATCTTGTTGTTAGACGATTAGTATTCAAGTCAATAAAACAAGTAGGGGAATCTCAAATTTTCTGTTTCTGTCATAACTTGCAGTTACATTATCAATAAATTTCCTATGAGATATCTTATTTGCCTCTTCCTAGTTATAGCCTTTGTGTCACTCTTTGGGCAGAATGGGGGGATTCAAGTGGAGACCTATCAACTCGACAATGGCCTAACTGTATATCTGAATGAAGATAAGGATGCGTCCAATGTTTATGGTTCGGTATGGGTGAATGCTGGTGGCAAGAATGACCCAGCGACTGCAACAGGCATTGCGCACTACTTAGAGCACATGCTTTTCAAAGGCACACAAGAGTTGGGTACGCAAAATTTTGAATTAGAAAAAGTGCATTTGGACTCTATCAGGATTTTGTATGACGAGTTAGCAAAAACATCGGATAAGGTAAAGAAGCTGAGCTTACAGAAAAGCATCAATCAGCAAGAATTAAAAGCAGCACAGTACGCCATCCCTAGTGAATTTGATAAACTCATAAAATCGTTTGGAAGTACAGGAGTGAATGCTAGTACAAGTGAAGATTATACCAATTACTATAATTACTTCCCTGAGAATCAGATAGCAAAGTGGCTAGATATTTACGCACATCGCTTTCAGGATCCTGTTTTTCGCTTGTTTCAAAGTGAGTTAGAGGCTGTTTATGAAGAAAAGAACAGGGCAGGGGACGATCTAGAAAGACGTGTTCAAGAAAAATTCTCATCGTTTATATACGGAGATCATCCCTACAGTACACAGACAGTGTTGGGCAGTGTAGAGCATCTGAAGAATCCTTCTTTAACGAAGATGTACGAATACTTTGAGAAATACTATGTATCAAATAATATGGCGCTAGTGCTGTCCGGGAATTTCGAATCTCAAGCTGTCAAGCCACTTATCGAGAAGACCTTTGGGAAACTCAAAAGGGGACCGGAGATAGATTTTCCTACGAATACACTCAAGCAATTTACAGGGAGAGAAGTCAAGAAGGTTAGAATAACACCCATCAAGGCAGGCTTTATGGGGTATAAACTAGTGCCAAGAACGCATCCAGATCACCCAGCATTGGAAGTAATAGGACAAATGATGTCCAATGAAAGTGAAACTGGCTTCCTAGACCAGCTCACTTTAAACAATGACGTGCTTTATGCAGGCGCTTATCAGGAATTTCTAGAGGAGGATGGTTCAACGTTCATCTTCTATGTACCTAAAGTATTTGGAAAGAGCCTTAAGAAATTTGAGTCGATCATCCAGGGAGGTTTCACTGATATAGCGAATGGCGATTTTACGGATGAATATTTTGAGTCGATAAAAAATGGAATTTATAGAAACTTTAATACCTCACTTGAGTTTTTGGGGACCAGAGGTAGATACTTAGGCTTGAGTTTTATCTATGGAGTAGACTATTCAAGTCTTCTTTCCTTTTCTGATGCTGTGCAAAGCCTGACTAAAGAAGAAATACAGCAAGTAGCTAGTAAGTACTATGGAGATGATTATTTCACTATGCGCTCACGAACCGGGTTTCCAAAAAAACCGAAGCTTGAAAAACCTCCATATCAGCCAATTTCAGCTCGAACAGAGGCTTCATCTGCCTATGCAAAGCGATTTGAAGAAATTGAAGTAGCAGCTACAAATCCGAAGTTCATCGATTTAGATGAAGACGTAAGTGTTTCAAATGGTTACATCTATTACACAGAAAATCCTTTGAATGATATTTTCACCCTTCGCATGCGCATTGCAAAGGGGATTGATAAAGAGCCATTGGCAGTACTGATCGCTCAGGCTATGAATAATGCGGGAACTTCTACATACTCAGTAGGAGAGTTAAAGAACAAGTTTGCAAGCCTGGGAGCATCGTACAACTTCAGCGCGGGTTATTCGACTTTCGATCTTACTGTTCAGGGGATAGATGCCAAATTTCATGAAACTGTGGAGCTATTAGAACATGTCCTAGAATCGTTTGATCCCACGGTGGAAACCATTAAGTATCTACATAGTCAACGAAAAACGGACAATGAGGTCAATCTAAATAATCCATCGACAGGTGGAAGAATCCTATATTCCTATGGACTATTTGGAGATGAGTCCAGTTATGTGAGACAAATGCCTTCGAAAGAGCTCAAGAAACTTGATCCTTTGGTGCTAACCTCTGCCTTGCAAATGCTTCTCAAAGATGGATTTAATGCGATTCATTATGTTGGTCAACTCCCAGAGAAAGAGGTCGTTAGTAAGTGGGCTTCTTCCGATATGTTTGCTAAGAATGAGAAAGATAAATTCTCTTTTAAGGAAGCACAGGATGTATCTGAGAATACCATTTATATCGTGAATGACAAGAAAGCAATCCAGAGCTATGTGTATTACATCGTGAATGGAGAGGCGTTAAATTATGAGGAAACCTACAAGAAAAATGCGTTTAACGCCTATTATACAAATAGTCTCTCTGGTCTGCTATTTCAAGAGGTACGAGAGTTTAGATCGCTGGCTTATGCAACCGGAGGTAATTACATAGACCCAGTCTATGAGCCCAACAAGAAGGGTAGACTTGTTCTTTTCACTGGATCGCAGGCTGATAAGACAGCTAATGCAGTTGAAGTTGTTATGGGATTGATCACCGATATGCCAACATATGAGGAGCGATTGATACCCATACGTGACGGTTTGATTTTAGAATCCGGAGCTAGTAAGCCATCATTTAGAGAGATATCTCAGTCGGTAGATGCATTTCTAAACTCAGGCTATAAAGAGGATCCAAACAAAATCAATTTCGCCAAGTATCCGGACTTAACTTTTGATGATATTCAATCATTCTATCAGTCAAATATTAAAGGAAAGCCTGTGGTTATGACGATATATGGAGATGCCTCTCGTATCAATTTAGATCAGCTTCGTAAATTCGGAAAGGTTGTAGAGTTGGAGATGAAGGATATCATTACGGAGTAAAATCTCCAGTTAATGTAGGATAAGGTTTCAGTTAGATAAAAGGTTAAGGTGTTTTTGATGACTATTTAAAAGCCACTTTTTCACCTTCCTTCGTACCGCGATAGTAGTTTCCATTTAATAGAAATAATACTTCACCATATTCTCCTTTTTTTATGCTGGAATCTACTCCGAACACTTTGTTGTTGTATCGGCTGACCACCTCGTCATTGGAGCAATGCCCCACAATAATGTGTTCTGATTTACTCTCAGTTAAAATGCTATCAATGGCTTGCTCAGAGATGGGATCATAAAAATAGCCTCGGTACCAAATAGGACCAGTACTTCCATAATAGTTGCTGTAAAAATCGGTCGTTTTCATTTCTTCTTTAGTGCGGTGAATCGACATTCGCATGGTTTCATTGATCGTTTCAATATCAAAA
>CAYGTD010000233.1:0-5903 GCA_964352725.1 uncultured Roseivirgaceae bacterium | reverse complement strand
AAATCTCCCACAATCTGAAGAAAGTAGAAAGCACTTCAGTTTCTTGGCGGCAGATAAGCGGGATGTTTAGCAGATTATTGGCAGATAGCTAAGTAAGGCCATGCGCAATATCGTCTGTTACCTATTCGGCAAAACTTCCCTGCCAGAAGGTTATCCAGTCAATTTTGGCCTCCAGTCTCTTTGGTTCAGAAGTAACTTTCCATTGTTCAAAGTCATATTTACCAATGCGGTTATCGTCCCTTGTTAGAAAGATAAACTGGGAATTAAGTTTATCATCTTTTATGTATTCCGTTGATGTAATTTCTATGTCAACAATGATTTGATAGTTAGCGTTGATTTTAAGCAAATCCGCAACAGTTGAGCCTGTGCTAATCCCGTTCTTAGTCTTGTATTTATCTGAAACTATATTGATTCCATGGATCAAATCATCGTTCCAAAATGTCCAAAAAAACAAAAGGACTTCACCATCTTTTGAAACTTCAGTTCCAGTTCCGCCACCATCAATTAGGTAGTTCCAGGCATCCACGGTTGTTGTGTCATAACCAAGACGAAGCACATTGTCAATTGCTTCTTTATCGGTCATTCCTAGTTTAATAGATCCAGCTGAATTCTTTGCAATAAGGAAGTTGTTGGTCTGTCCAAAGGCCAGTTGGAAGCAGGTTATTAGAAATAAAGTGATGAAATATGATCTAAGCATGATGATAGGTAACAACATAATAACAGGAGTATTCCTGTTATTAACCTTTCAAATATACCATTTTAAGGTATTTATAAGCCCTGAATCATATATGAGACAGGAAAATTATTTAGATACAATGCTTTTAGCCGTATTTATAAACGGATATATCCGATTATATCCGGATAAAATACGGTTAAACTATCTATTTTCTCCAATACTTTTATAGCATAAATACAAAAAAAACCCTTCCGTTTCCGAAAGGGTTTTGATCTTTAAATTGAATGTGAATTACATCATTCCACCCATTCCACCACCTGGCATTGGAGGCATTCCTGCTCCTTCTGCTTCTGGCTCATCAGCAACTACACACTCGGTAGTCAAAAGAAGTGCTGCAATAGATGCTGCATTCTCAAGAGCGAGTCTCGTTACTTTAGTAGGATCGATGATACCTGCTTTGAACATATTTACATATTGTCCATTCGCCGCGTTGAATCCGTAATCAGCTTTTCCGTTGAGTACTTCATTCACGACTACAGAAGCTTCACCACCTGCATTCTCTACAATCGTTCTCAAAGGAGACTGGATTGCATTTCTTACGATCGTTACACCAGTGTTTTGATCTTCGTTCTCTAAAGTGAGTCCGTCTAAAGCGCTCATTGCTCTGATCAAGGCTACACCTCCACCAGCTACGATACCTTCTTGTACAGCAGCTCTAGTTGCGTGAAGAGCGTCATCCACTCTGTCTTTCTTCTCTTTCATCTCTACTTCAGTAGCAGCACCTATGTAAAGGATAGCTACACCACCAGAAAGCTTAGCAAGTCTTTCTTGCAATTTCTCTTTGTCGTAATCAGAAGTAGTGTTCTCAATCTGAGACTTGATTTGCTTGATTCTAGCTTCGATATCCGCTTTTTTACCAGCACCGTTTACAAGAGTAGTATTGTCTTTGTCGATGTTGATTTTCTCAGCAGTTCCTAAGTAATCAAGTGTTGCATTTTCTAGTTTGTAACCTCTTTCTTCAGAGATCACAGTACCACCAGTCAATGTAGCGATATCCTCGAGCATTGCTTTTCTTCTGTCTCCAAAACCTGGCGCTTTTACAGCAGCAATTTTGAGAGAACCTCTGATTTTGTTAACTACCAATGTAGCCAACGCTTCGCCTTCTACATCTTCAGCAATGATCAATAATGGCTTACCAGTTTGAGCAGTTGCTTCCAAAATAGGAAGCAATTCTTTCATGTTAGACACCTTCTTGTCATAAATCAAGATGTATGGACTTTCCATCTCTACTTCCATCTTGTCAGTGTTGGTTACGAAGTATGGAGATAGATATCCTCTATCAAACTGCATACCTTCTACCGTTTTCACTTCCGTCTCCGTTCCTTTTGCTTCTTCTACAGTGATTACACCGTCTTTACCTACTTTGTCCATCGCATTAGCGATCATTTGACCAATCTCAGTATCGTTGTTGGCAGAAACAGAAGCTACTTGAGCAATCTCCTCAGAAGTTTTGATCGCTTTGGACTGCTTTTTAAGATTTTCAACAACAGCAGCAACTGCCTTGTCAATTCCTCTTTTCAAGTCCATTGGGTTTGCACCAGCTGCTACGTTTTTGATGCCGATACCAAAGATCGCTTGTGTCAAAACAGTTGCAGTAGTCGTACCATCACCCGCGTCATCAGCAGTTTTTGAAGCTACTTCTTTCACTAGCTGAGCACCCATGTTTTCGATTGGTTCTTTAAGCTCAATTTCTTTCGCTACAGAAACACCATCTTTCGTTACGGTTGGTGCACCAAATTTTTTGTCAAGGATTACATTTCTTCCCTTAGGTCCTAATGTTACTTTAACAGCGTTTGCAAGCGTATCAACACCTCTTTTGATGCTGTCTCTTGCGTCGGTATTAAAGAATATATCTTTTGCCATGATTTTATAAAATTTTCGTTTGTTGAATTGTTAATTATACGATTCCGTAGATATCTGACTCTTTCATGATAAGGAACTCACCACCATCGATTGTGATCTCTGTTCCAGAGTATTTACCATAAAGTACTTGGTCGCCAACTTTTACATTGATAGGCTCATCTTTCTTACCAGTACCGATTGCGACGATTTTACCTCTTTGAGGTTTTTCTTTAGCTGTATCTGGTATGATGATACCAGAAGCTGTTTTTTCTTCAGCCGCTGCAGGTTCAACTAAGACCCTGTGAGCAAGTGGTTTGAAATTTACTTTTGACATATTAATGTTTATTTAATTAGAATTTCCATCACTATATCATTTTGTGTGCCAATCCAATGAATGGCATGAAATCCTGACATTATAGCAGTTCGTCGAACGATAACTATTTATCAATGCATTTCTCTTGTCAATTTGACATTTGAATTCTAACTTAATTGACAAAATAGGAGATATGAGAAATTTAAATCGTGACTGGTTGACAGATGGACTAATTGATTTTGAATATAAAAAGTATGTGTTGCTAGCATATCTGAAAGACATCAAAAAGCATTTCAATTCAACGGAGCTTTATCCGTTTATGTCGGATTTGGTTTTCCACTATCGAAACTTGATGAAGGTGAAGGAAAGTAAGAAGTTGATGTATGACAATTTTCCAGTTTCTATATCAAAAGTGGATTTCAATAAACTTCAATTGACATATGACAAAATCGTGAAGGATGATGATGTGATGAAAGAATTGGAAGACATCATTGCTTTTGCTTTGCCCAATTTGAAATCAACATTAGAAGAGGGGAGAGAACTCTTTGAGTTTGTGGAAGAGAATATCGAATTGGCTCCAGTGGGCGTTTCTCCTATCTATTCCGATGAGGGCTATCTTTTCTTAAATCAAGATGCTCAGCAAGAGATATCGATTTACAGATATCAAGTAACTTTCTTTGAGCATGCTGAAGAAAAGTATAGAAGTATGTCTACACGTTTTGTCATGAATGAAATGAAGGGGTTGAGCAAAACCTATGAAAATATTAAAATTGATCTTACTCGCAGATTTAGTGAATTACCAAATCCAGCTACCTACCTAGCGGTGAGTAAGCTAAAGTTCCCTTTGACAGAAACGCTGCTCCCGGTGGCTAAAAGAATGCTGGTAAGGGAAATATCAACAAGTTGAACATAAAAAAAGCGACCAATGGTCGCTTTAATTTTGTTTGATATTTTCTTTTAATTAGCTGCGGTATCTTCGGCAGAAGAAGTTTCTCCTGTTAGATCATCAAGTCCTGTACTGCCATCGGCATCAAGTGGTTGAATAGATGGGGGCACAGCAATATTTTGTGCATTGTCGATGTTTGGACTGCTTAATCCTTCTACGTTAGTATCTGATTGGATGAAGTTTGTTGAAATAGATAGCACAAGAAGTGCTATTGCAAATCCCCAAGTCAATTTTTCCAAAAGATCTCCTGTCTTTTTCACACCCATCAATTGAGCCGAACCAGAACCACCAAACTGACTTGAAAGTCCACCTCCTTTTGGATTTTGTGCTAGCACAACCAAGATCAATAACACCGCGACTATTACAATTAGGGTTACAATTAAACCGTACATCTATTTTGTTTTTGAAATTAAGTCCGCAAAGTAAGATTTTTTATCTGGAAATTTCAAGCTAAGTACCTTATAGATTTCAATTGCTCTCTTTTTATTTCCTTGATGCAAGTATATTTCGGCAAGATACTCTGATGCAAGTTCCTTATTCCACTCAGTACTTTGCCCTGATAAATCTACATTTTCTACAGGCTCGCTCTTTTTTTGATATTTGATTGAAGGAGTTTCGGCAATGAACTTGTCAATAATAATGTCTTGGCTTCCTTTCTGTTTACCACTGCTCTCGTCTTCCTTCTTCTCTTCTTTCTTTGTTGATTTCGTCTTTGAAGATGTAGTCTTTGATGCTTTTTTTGCTGTTGAGGTTTTCTTAGCGGATGCTTTCTTCGCTGTTGTTTCCTTTTTGGCAGCCGCCTTTTTTCTAGGGATTACCTTTTTAGCTTTAGGCATCAGTGTAGTTTTTGCCTTAGAAAGAGTAGCTTTTTCCTCTGTTTTTTCTTCCTTGATTGGATCTTCTGTCTTTAGATCTTCTTTTTTAGATACTGTTTCTACCTCAGCAGTTTCCTCTTTTGCATCTATATTTTTAGGTGGTATATCTTCTGCTTTAGGCTCTTCTTTTTCATCTGCCTTTTCTGCAACTTCTTCCTTTTGAGCTTCTTCCTTCTTTTCTACATCCGCTTCTAGCTCTGTAACTGCAACTTCCTCTTCCTCAACTTTGATAGCAGTCTCAGGTTGTGACTCTGGGATTTTCTTGGTGGCTCTTTCTACAGCAGCAGAGACAGCATCTTCCTCTTCAATTTTTTGCTGCACCTCCACAAATTTTATACGAGAAGACTTTAGATTCTCCATGTCTCTCTGAAGTTCTTCAAGAAGAGCATCTATTCCTCCTGATGGAACTTCGGGTACGTTTAAGCGTCGATTTGATTGAGTGCGTACAGCTTGCGGTGTTGGTCTCTGCTTATCTAAGTCATTCCTTTTTATTGGGGCAGCAGCTACACTTTTAGGCTCATCTTTTTTGGTAATTGGAATTTCCTTGTCCACGGGAGGTTTTTGTGGCGCTTTTTCGTCTTTATTAGATGGTCTAACTTGTTCTTTTGTGCGAACGGGAGCAATAGTTTCTATAGTTGCTTCTTTAGGAAGCTCTTTTTTCTTCTCTTCTCTGTTATTTGGTACTTCTTTTCTAACTCTCTCTACTGGTTTTGAAACCGGCATTGGATTCTTACTTTCAGTAGGGCTTTTTGTCTCCCGAGAAGGTGATGGCTTAGATTCTTTGGATTTTGGCTTTTCTTCTGTAAAAATTTCATCTCTAATAGATTTCTTTTTTACTCTTTTGGATCGATCTATTTTTTTACCAGCAAAAATGGATTTGTTTGCAGGCTTAATGCTCCCGGATTTGATGCTTTCAGCGCTTTTTGGTGTATCCTCACTCGATTCGTCTTTTACATCCCATCTTCTTTGAAAGCTGGCAGTAGCTGAAGGATCGAATCTAGGCTCTCTTCTAGGCTTTGTTTGATTTTCAGAGAGATTATCTGGTTTGTCTGGTTTGGTTTCCTCTTTTTTTGGTTCTGCCTGTTTTGGAGGCTCTTGTCTTGGTGTCTCTTGTTTTGGCGACTCTTGTTTCTGTGACTCTTGTTTCTGTGACTCTTGTTTTGGTGACTCTTGTTTTGGTGACTCTTGTAT
>CAYGTD010000232.1:0-5939 GCA_964352725.1 uncultured Roseivirgaceae bacterium | reverse complement strand
ATAATGTGGTATTAATTCCTGCTCGGTATTCAACACCCGTTCCTAAAATAACGGATAAATCCATTGCATTAAATTCGTTGACGGCTACATATAGAGGGTCTTGCTTTTCTTCGTATACTTTAAACTCTAATCCAGCGCCTACTTGAAAAAATGCCTTTACATCTGGAGAAATTTCATTCGTAAATAATTTTAAAGTCAAGGGGATTTGAAGGTATTGTAGATTATACTCTTCATCTTCCAAAGCAGGGTCTGCAAATCGGAATGCCACGCGCTTAGGAACATAAATCAAACCTGTGCTCAGATAGTAAGTCTCTGTTAAAGGTTTATCTACAATTAGCCCAATGGAGACTTTCATTTTAGAACCATCGCTTTCTACACTCAGTGAGTCGTTTGTTGCTCTATTTGAAGACACAACAGGAGCAATTTTCAATCCTAGCTTGGTTTGTGCCATGGTAATGCCCGAAAAAAGAATGAGTAGAGAAAAAAGAATCTTCTTCATAAAGCGTTGGATAAGTCTAAATTTGCTCAAAAATAGATACTATGCGTCCAGTCCTCCTAATCATTCTTATTGTTTTCTTGTCTGCATGTGGAAGTGAGGCTTGCAGAGATTCCATCGAGCCAGTTAAAGTGGATTTAAAAGTCGAGCGACTTGAGGAGGAATTGTTTGAAGCCACCTCTTCAAAAGAGGTAGAATTATTTTTGGGAAATTATCCTGATTTTGCTCAATTTTTCCTTCATTCAGACCAATATCCAGCGGATTCTATTTTAGCGAAAAGCATTTTCAATCTGATTCAAAACCCATCAATTGATACGCTCTACCAAGAATCGATAGAAGCCTTTCAAAATTTTGACGCGATTATTTCAGAGTTGGAAACGTCACTTGGACGGCTGAAGGCGTACTATCCACAAACTCAGATTCCACTCGTTCAGACAGCTGTGACAGGATTGTACAATGACATGTTCATTACCAATGAGCATATCATGATTGGTTTAGACTTTTTTATTGGGGAAGATGCTTCTTATAAACCACAGCAGATTCCTAATTATATATTGAAAAGGTATACGCCTGAGCACTTGACGGCTAGTATTATGCAGTTTATTTCGAGTCAATACATTTTGCCGGGCAAAGGAGACGCCATGTTGGTAGAAATGATCGACTATGGAAAATCTTTCTATTTAATGAGTAAGATTATGCCATGCACACCCGAATCTATTTTAATAGGTTATACGGATGAAGAGTGGAGTGATGTTTTCGAAAATGAAGAGATCATTTGGGCCAACTTTGTTCAGAATGAGTGGCTCTATGAAACCAATCATAGCATGAAGCAGAAGTTCTTAGGAGAGCGACCAAATGTGTATGAAATCGGGGATAAATGTCCTGGAAGAATCGGGCGTTGGTTGGGATGGCAAATAGTTAATTCTTATGCTGAAAGAACAGGCATCTCTGTGGAAGAATTAATGAAAGAAACAGATCACAATAAGATTTTTACACAGTCTGGTTATAAGCCTGGAAGGTAAGATTATAAGAGTGAGAAATTTTTTCTGATTACCCAATTTATTTCATTTTCTAGGGGAATAACAACTCTTCCATCTCATTCAACAGTTCATCCCTACGGGTTTCTTTATGATGTAATTATTTAGTTTAATTGCCTTCATAAGCAATACATCATGGAACAGTTTCTTACCTATTCACACATATTTTGCGGAGGCACAGTATTGTTTCTGGGGATATTCCAAATGATCAATAGAAAGGGGGGTAAGAATCATGTTCTGATAGGGAAAATCTACGTTGCAGCTATGTGGTGGATCTGCCTGAGTGCACTTAGCATTATTTCCTTCTATCGATTCAGTGCGTTTCTCATGGTTATTGCGGTGCTTACTTTTTATTCCTCTTTTGTAGGGGTAAGAGTGCTGAAGCGAAAAAAATTAGGAACAGAGAAATGGTATGACTGGGCAGTTGCTATTGCAACAGGCCTCTTCGGAATCGGTCTCATCATCTATGGTGCGAACTTATATTTCACTACTGATTATATTGTTTTAGCGATTCTATGTGCTTTTTTTGGTGCTTTCACTACCTTTTCTGCCTCTCAAGACCTTCGCTTTTTTATCAATCCTAAAGGCAAAGAAAAAAAATGGTGGTTATATAAACATATAAGTGCAATGGGAGGAAGCTATATAGCGGCAATCACGGCATTTGCTGTGCAGAATCCTGACATTTTCTTTTTAGGCGGGAGTTCGTATCAATGGTTGCTTTGGATTCTTCCGGGAGTGGTTGGAGGACCTATTATCTCTAGTACGGTAAAAAAATGGAGAAGAAAGGAAACTACTACCAAATTGGTATGAGTAATATTTCCAGCTATAGAATAAATTAGCAAAACCCTCGTTGGCAGGATAAATAATCTAAAACCCGATTAGTCACCACACATGAAGTACACCTTTCTGTTAGCAATCACCATGCTATTTAGCGCTACTGCGTTTTCTCAAAAATCAAAAACAATAGAAGGAGTTGTTTATTATCAAGACACCAAAGAGCCTGTTCCATTTGCTTACGTAAAACTAACCGGCATAGCATACGGAACAGTGACCGAATACAATGGTACTTTTTCACTGAAAATCCCAGAGCGCCACTTTGATAAAACTCTTGAATTCTCTTATGTAGGTTTGAAAACTTATGAACTAGCTATCAATGAATATACAGAGCCTGTCAATATTTTCATGGATCAGGATATTACAGAATTATATACGGTAGTTGTCAATGCAAAAAGAGACTTAAATCCGAAAAGTGTACTTCGTAAAGCGCTCAAAGCGGTTGAAGAAAATTATGTAAATCAAGATTTTAACCTTAACGGATTTTACCGAGAGTATATTGAGGAGAATAATGCTCCAGTGAAGTATGCCGATGCTTCATTCATATTAGATTTAAAGCCTTATGTTGGGAAAGAAGCGAAGAACAAAGAATACGCAAGTCCATTATCAAATACAGGCGTCATTACAGTAGGTAGTTGGGCTTCAAGATCTTCATCTCTTCATAGATGGCACTTTCATCAAAAAGTACTGAAGGGCGAACGAGCAAAAATAATAGAGTCGAAAGCAAGTGATGATCTCAACACAACTCGGCTATTTGCTAATATTCAAGGAGGTCCGCTGAGTGCATTAACGAAAGATATAATTAAATACCCACAGAACTTTTTAACCAAATCTTCAAAATATGATTACTCCTTATTGGAGGTAGAAAGGAATGGGGAGGGCTATTTTCTGATCTCATTTGAGCCCAGTATGTCTTCTGAAAAGATGGGAGAAAAGAAGAGACCTTTTAGCTACGAATACAAACTGGGAGGCACAATCTTTATCAAAAAAGATGATCTAGCTATTACAGAAGTCAACTATTCCGTTCCTCCTGAATACAAGCAACATATTTGTGGGTATCGAGGATGGTCAGTACGCCATTTTGATTATTCAGTAAATGCTAAATATGAAAAGCAGAACGGTAAATATGCCTTGACCTATTTAAAGCATTCTGATGAATTTATTGTCGAGGATACGGCCACTGATAGACGTGTTCCTTATGCCGCGGTTTCTGAATTTTTCACGCATAAGATCAATACCGCTGATCTTCAAAAAATTACTAAAGAAGAAAATTTTTCTAACTCTGATTACAGCGCTCTTTTCGATCATTCAGATGGATATAATAAACCATATTGGGAGGCGTATGAATCAGCACATCCAGAGGCTATTGTTCCAGCGGCTATTCATAGCACACTAAGCGCATCTAGACCTCTTGAGGTTCAGTTCGCCACAAAACTAGTACGTGATAGCACTATCATTCCACCTACAGCCTTAATAAAACCCAATGTCTACAAGAAATATGGAGAATTCATCATCGATCATTATGCGTGGCTAAAGGATACAAAAAATCCGCTTGGGAATAATGAAGTGATGGATTACTTGACGAAGGAAAACGAGTACACTACCAACTATTTCAAACCGCTGAAGCCTCTACAGAAAAGCATATTGCAGGAAATAAGGGCTTATATAGAGGAGGATTACGAGTCTCTTCCTGTAGAAAAAGATGGGTATAAATATTATTACAAGTATGAAAGAGATGGCGAATATCCTGTCTATTTCAGAAAGATAATCAAAGAAAATGCCGAGGAGGAGCTACTGTTTGATGTAAATAAGATGGCAGAAGATCATGCCTTTTACCAATTGGGAGGAGTAGAGGCAAGTCCAAATGCTGAGATAGTAGCCTACTATGAAAACACTACTGGAAACGACAAATGGGTGCTTAAATTCAAAGATTTGGCTATTAATGACACACTTGCTTATCAGGTAGATTACGTGGGAGGTATGGTATGGCTTACCAACTCAAAAATTTTGTACAGTCGTTTGGATTCGAAAACTTTTCGATCTTCGAAAATCTACGAGTTTGATATAGAGTCTGGAAAACAACAGCTCATCTATGAGGAAAAGGACAATACTTTTTCTGTGGGTCTGAATAAGTCAAGAAGCAAAGAATTTGTATTTATTACATCAGCTTCTAGTAGTCAAGTAGAGACTCAATTTAAGAGAATTGGTAGCTCCGAGAAATTTAGAGTTATCGCGCCTAGAAGAGAGAATCATCGGTATGGTGTTACTCATTTTGAAGACAAGTTTTATATCCTTACGAACGATGAAGCGATGAATAATCGGCTGATGATTGCTGATACTTCAAAGTATCAAGAAAAGTATTGGATAGAGGAGATACCTCAAGATCCTGAAATTGAATTGCTATCAGTTACTCCATTTAAGAATTGGATGGTTTTTCAGGAGAGGCATCAGCTTGAGTATAAGATAAAGGTTGTGAATAAGCTGGATGGTAAAAGTCATTATATCAACCAAAAGGATAACAGAGTTATTTCTATAGGTGCTAATGATGATTTTGATACGGATACTCTTCGCATCAATTATGTGAACTTTCACAGACCAACTTTAATAAAGAATTATCATATGCAAACGAAGAAGGCTAGACTCTTGAAAAGAGTTGGGGAACCTTCGCTTGTAAATTATGCCAATATTGAGACTGTCTATGCTACAGCGAAAGATGGAACAATGATTCCAGTCACTTTGATTTACAATAAGTACGTAATCAAAAATCTGAAGAAGCAGGGAATTGACCCAACACTTTACATTACAGGGTATGGTGCCTATGGATCTAGCTATACACCAGGATACAATCCTAATATTTCACAATTGATTTTAAAGGGCATTGTATATGCTATAGCTCATGTACGCGGAGGAGCAGATCTAGGAGATCAATGGTACCAAAATGGTAAGTTGCTCAATAAGAAAAATACCTTTACTGATTTCATCGACTGCACTGAATTCCTTATTTCAGAAGGCTATGGAATAAAGGGTGAAGTCATTGCTGAAGGAGGAAGTGCTGGAGGCTTACTGATGGGTGCGGTGGCAAATATGCGTCCTGACTTATATCATTTAATGATCCTTGATGTCCCTTTTGTAGATGTGATTAATACGATGCTAGATGATCAATTGCCTTTGACAAGCATGGAATACGAAGAATGGGGCGATCCGAATGAAAAGAAGTATTTCAAGTACATCCATTCATATTCACCATACGAAAATGTAAAAGAAACCATCTACCCAAACATGTTATTTCTCACAGGTATAAACGATTCTAGAGTTGGGTATTGGGAGCCAGCAAAGATGGTAGCACGATTGAGGAGAATGAATAAAGGGGATAATAAGATCTTTCTAAAAACGGATTTTTCATCAGGTCACGGCGGAGCTTCTGGGAGATATGCATCTTTAGCTGAGACTGCTTTTAAGTACGCCTTGATTTTAGAAATGATAGAAAACAAAAAAGCTCCTTAAAAAAGGAGCTTTTTGGGGTGGAAGATCGGGCTCGAACCGACGACCCTCGGTACCACAAACCGATGCTC
>CAYGTD010000231.1:0-5963 GCA_964352725.1 uncultured Roseivirgaceae bacterium | reverse complement strand
TAATTGAAGCTCATTCGAAACAGGAAGCGCACCCGATTCAACCAGTTTCTCAGTTCTGCTGAGTTGCTCTTTAGAAGATTCCAATACGAATTTTGCATTCTCTAAAAGCTCTTTATTAAAGATTACAGTAAGGTAGTTGAGTGCCGTATTTAGGGAAATATCATTAATCGCTTTCATTAAATCATACTCAGAAGCCTGCTGATTAAGCTGATTTTGCTTGATCGTATTATTGATTTGAAAGCCATTGATCAAAGTAACTCCACTAGAAGCGTTTAGGCCATTAAATCCTATTCTCTGTGTAGTAAATTGGTTCGTTGTTGGATCAATGCCTCTACCCCAGCTGTATCCATAACTTCCTCCAGCATTAAGATTTGGATATCTAGCGGCTTTTGCTTGCATCAAGGATATTTCTGCAGATGTCAAGTTCAATTCACTTCGCTGAACAGTTAGGTTGTTCTCTACGGCAATATCTATGCACTCCTCTAACGTCAGCATTCTTTTCTGCTGACCAAAGCTGATAAGACTGGTAATCAGTAACGATGTAATAAATAGGTTTTTCATTTTATCTGTCTATGTCTGGGATATAGATGACATTGTGCACCCACTTCCTCTTCTTTAAATAATGTAACGTTATATCGTCAATGCCTGAATCCATTTCCAGAATCAAGCATGCTAAATCATTTCTTCCTTTTCTTGATACCGTCATGGTAGCAATATTGCATTCGTCTTGAGACAATACCTCTGTGAAGAATGCGATGCTACCTTTTGTATCATCTGCTTCGATAATCAATGTGTGAAGACTCGCTGTAAAATTGGAATCAAATCCATTTACCTCTTTTATCCTAATCACACCTCCACCTCTACTCTCTCCAAGCACTTCTACCTTCTTATCTCCTTTCGCGGCAATTATCCTGACAGAATTTGGATGAAAAGTAGACGCACTGCCTATCGACCTGAAGGTGTACGAAAGACCAACCTCTTTGGTTAAGTCTAATGCTTGCTTAATACGCTTATCATCTGTATGATAATCCATTAAACCGCCTAAAATGGCTCTATCGCTACCATGCCCTTCATATGTTCTAGCAAAAGAATTGTAAAAGATGATGTCTGCTTTTTCAGGTACATCACCTAAAATCCTTTTCACTACTCTTCCAATTCTCACTACACCTGCTGTATGAGAACTGGATGGACCAATCATAACTGGACCAATCATATCGAAAATACCACTACTTTCTGCCATTGGTTTGAGACTAATCTAAGTACAATTTTAACGTGTTATATGTTACACAGCGACAGCACCTTTTATGTGAGGATGCGGATCGTAGTTAGAAAGTGTAAAATCGTCTATTTTGAAGGAAAATATGTCTTTTACGTTTGGATTGATTTCCATGAGTGGTAAGTTTCTCACCTCACGGGATAACTGTAACTTGGCTTGTTCCATATGATTAGAGTACAAATGTGCGTCACCAAAGGTGTGCACAAAATCTCCTGGCTTCAAATCACATACCTGAGCCACCATCATTGTAAACAAAGCATATGATGCAATGTTGAAAGGTACTCCAAGAAAAACATCTGCGCTTCGTTGATACAATTGACAACTTAATTTACCATCCGCTACATAGAATTGAAACATGGTGTGACATGGGGGTAAAGCCATTTGATCCACATCAGCCACATTCCATGCACTTACAATATGCCTACGTGAGTTCGGGTTTTTCTTAATCCCATCTATTAAATTCTTAATCTGATCTATTTCCCTTCCATCTGGTGTTTTCCAACTTCTCCATTGAACACCGTATACTGGACCTAAATTTCCATCTTCATCAGCCCACTCATCCCAAATCCTTACTCCATTATCCTTGAGATATTTAATATTCTGGTCTCCTTGAAGGAACCAAAGCAGTTCATGTATGATGGATTTTAAATGTAATTTTTTAGTAGTGATACAAGGAAATCCCTTACTTAAATCGAATCGCATTTGATATCCAAAGACACTTTTTGTTCCAGTTCCTGTCCTATCACCTTTTTCAGTGCCATTATCCAGGATATGTTGCATTAAGCCGAGGTATTGTTGCATATTGATCGTAGTTTGGCACCAAAATTAAACCGAATAGTTGGGTTAGCATGATGAATTACGTCGCATTGTTGAAACAATTAAAATCAAAATAAGCTGGATCATTTAAGGGAAATACGAAATAGCTATATAACTGCTTTAATGGGCATAAAAGGAAAGATTATTCTTATTTCCTTATTGACTATAATGACCTCTTTTCTTGGCTGGAACCTTCAATACTTAGCTTTTGATTTCGAATTAGAAAAATTCTTTCCACGAGATGACCCAGACAGTAGAGCCTATGAGGTTCACAAAGGTCAATTTGGTTACGATAACAACTTCCTGCAAGTGATTCTTGAACGTGAAGAAGGACTCTTTAATGAAGAGTTTTTAGTTAATGCAACAGCGTTTGAAAACTCACTAAATCGCATATATGATGTAGAAAATGTTTTTTCTGCACTGTCTACAAAGCACTTAGTAAAAAGCCCAACAGGCGTAGTTTTTTTTCCTCTTATTCATCCAGAAGATCCAAAAAAATATAAATCAGATAGTATTCGCATTTTTGAAAATGAATTCTATAAAGCAACACTAAGCAGCAAAGTGAACGCTTTGTGCATTTACATCGAGCATGCACATTTTGAAGATCAAAAAAGAGGTAAGGCTTTATTGAACTCCATTGAAAATAAGGCACAAGAATTTGGTATTGACAACATTAAAATGATCGGCAAACTCACTGCTGCAAATGTCTTTATTGAATTTATACAGACAGATTTTAACAAGTTCTTGATTGCTTCCATATTTCTAAGTCTGATTTTGCTGCTAATCATATTTAGGAATTTTAAAGTGGCATTATTACCATTTTGTATTAGCCTGCTCTCTATCATTTGGTTATTTGGGTTTATGGTTTTCCTTGGTTTTAAAATCAACCTATTAAGTTCCTTACTTCCACCTATTATCCTATTTGTTTCCATGTCAGATGCCGTTCATTTGATGAATGCCATGCAGAAAACAAAAGGTGATACCAAGCTTAAGCGACTGAAATACTCAGTGGGAATAGTATGGACACCAACCTTACTCACTTCAATAACTACAGCGATTGGCTTTCTTTCACTTTTGTTTATCAATACTGAACCTGTGCAATTTCTCGGACTATTTGCAGGTTTGGGTGTCATCATTGCCTTTATAATCACATTCACTTTTGGTCTATTAATTTGCGTAATTACTTCTTTTAAGGATGCCAAAAAAACAGTTGAGGTTCCTGTTTCTTTCCTGCACTTTCTTTTAAAAAACAGAAAGACTGTATTAGTCATCATTACACTACTTATTCTTTCACTTATTCCAGGCATTTTTAAACTGAAGATCAATTCATTCTTACTTGACGATCTACCAAAGGATTCTGAAGTTCGACAAAATTTTGAATATTCTGATACCTACTTTGGTGGCTCAAAACCTTATGAAGTAAGAGTAGATGTAAAGGACACAAGCTTGTCTATTTGGGATAAAGAGGTGATGGATCAAATTCTTATTATTGAAAATTATTTAGCGGATAGCTTCCCACTTTCTAACACTAGATCGCCCTCTACCTTATTGAAGTATATGAATCAAGCTGGAAATGGTGGGCTAAATGAATTCTATGCATATCCAAAAGACCAAGAGAGCTATGATGAAGCTAGGTTGTTGATTAGGCGAATAGATCCGAAAAGACTTACTAAACTGGTTACACAAGATGAAAAAGCAGCACGTGTTATCGGCTTCTTTCCTGAAATAGGGTCATTTAAAACCGGACAAAAAAACGAGCAGCTTCTCTCCTATTTAGAAAATAAAATCGATCACGACATTATCAGATATAGAATAACTGGTACTACATTTCTTATTGACAAGAGTCATGAGCTGCTTTCAAAAAATCTCATTAGAGGACTATTATTCGCTATTGGAATTATAGGGCTAATTTTAGGTATCTACTTCAAGTCATTCAAGCTTATGATCATAAGCCTTATCCCTAACCTCATCCCTCTTCTGATGGTAGCAGGGATACTTGGTTGGCTAGGTATCTCACTGAAAATGACGACCAGTATCATTTTCACTATTGCATTCGGCATTGCTGTGGATGACACGATCCACATGATGAGCTACTATCTGAAAAATAGAAAAAAAGATCCCTATTACAGAATGAAAGAAACTTTTAAACATGCAGGAAGTGCTATGCTAATTACCTCTATTATCATGATAGCAGGTTTTGGTTTATTTCTTTTTTCTGAATTTGGTGCAACTTTTTACTTAGGTTTATTTGTTAGTCTTTCCTTGATTATAGCTTTAATTATTGATTTAACCTTATTGCCTTTATTACTCATCACTTTTACTAAGAAAAATGCTAAAAATAGGAGACCAATTACCTAACATTTCGCTTCCAAATCAAAATGGTGACACTATTTCATTGACAGATTTTGTAGGTAAAAAACATCTTGTTGTTTACTTCTATCCAAAGAATAATACAAAAGTATGTTCTGCTCAAGCTTGTTCATTTAGGGATAGCTATGAGGTTTATCAAGAATTAGGAGCTGAAGTTATCGGGATCAGCCATGATACGGTTGACTCGCATGCTAAAGTATCAAACAATCGTTCTCTACCATTTATATTATTAAGCGATCCAAAAAGAAAAGCTATGAAAGCCTTTGGCGTGCCTAGTCAACTTTTTGGGCTATTCACCAAACGAGTCACATTCGTTATTGATAAAAAAGGTCAGATCATTCACACTTTCCACTCTGATTTTAATGCTCAAAAGCATATTGATGAATCCATTAAAATATTGAAAAAGCACGCTTAACTATTCATCTTTTAAGACTTCTGCAGGATTCATATGAGACGCTTTAATGGAGTGGTAGATAGAAATACTCATGGAAACGACAAGTAGCATTGCGCCTGAAAAGAGAAATACGGATGGAGAAATGGCAATTCTATATTCAAAATCACCCAACCAATTTTCCATAAGAAAGTAGCCAAGCGGACTAGCAATGAAAAGTGCTATCAATAACAATTTGACATAGCCTAAAGTAAAGAGTGACGCTATACTTATCGATGAGGCACCTAGCACTTTTCTAATCCCAATCTCCTTTAATTTCTGCTCGATGGAGAATATCACCATACCAAGTAACCCTAATGTAGCTATGATAATGGTTAAAAAAGCAAAGGATGTAATAACCTGGCTGAATTGCGCCTCACTTTCATAAGCTGAAGCAAATACCTGATCTAAAATAGTGTATTCAAATGGTCTATTATTGGCAAATTCTCTCCATTTGGACTCTAAATCACCAATGATTCTGCCAAAATCTTCAGGATTATCCGCTGAAATACTCAGTGCAACTCTAGAAAGTGGTCTTTTACCTTGCGCATTTGATTTGGAGTGAAAAATAGCAAACGGTTCAATAGGTGCTTGAAGCGAAGAGAAATTGAAATCCTTAATTATTCCCACTACATGATATTCACCACTCCAATTTGATATTTTCTTATTTAATATACTTTCGTCCAGATTCCATCCAATACTTCTTACTGCTGACTCATTCAGTATAACTCCATTCACATCATCAGAAAATGATTTATCAAATGCTCTTCCGATAGCAAGATCTAATTCTAATAAATCAACATAATTCTCATCTGCTAACACATAGTTAAGATTGATTCCAGCTGATTCTGGTCTATCTGGATGAAAACTATCGCCATTATAGACCAAAAGCGGAGTTGCATCACATAAGGAAGCTTTTACTACTCCATCAACTTTTGAGAGCTCATCCACAAAGGCATTTGGAGAACTGTCCCAATAGATATTTGCCCAATATGCATTATCAATTGTTACAAGATTTTCCTTCTTAAATCCCATGTCTGAGTTGTAGACATATCTCAGCTGCTTATATAC
>CAYGTD010000230.1:0-6003 GCA_964352725.1 uncultured Roseivirgaceae bacterium | reverse complement strand
TTTTCTAGTAAAAAACATATCTTCAGCATGATACTTGATTTTACCTTTACCCTGTGACTGGGCAGAGACCTTTACTGAGGTAAGAATGATTAAAATGAGAATGAAATATTGGAGTAAATTCCGCATGAGTTCGCAAATCTAATAATAACAGTTAGTGCATCCTTTACAAAAACAGTTCCATGATGAGATAATTGAAAAACAACTTTTCCGAAAGGAACAAAAAGTGCTGTTGGCTGTGAGTGGAGGTGTTGATTCAATGGTTTTAGCGCATCTCCTTTTAATGGGAAAATATTCATTTGGTATTGCACATTGCAATTTTGGACTTAGAGGAAATGAATCAGATGGAGATGAACAATTGGTTAGGTTATGGGCAAAAAAGAATGGTATTACTTGTCATATAAAACAGCTCAAATTAGAAGGATCCATTCAACTGGCTGCAAGAAATGCGCGGTATGAATGGTTTGATGAATTGATGAAAGAACATCAATATGAGTTGGTTGCAACAGCTCATCATTTAAACGACTCGCTAGAAACCTCCCTGCTTAACCTTTCACGCGGAACAGGAATAAAGGGATTAGCGGGTATTTCTTCTATCTCGAGCAAAGTAGTCAGACCATTACTTTTTGTGACAAAAAACGAACTGATAGCGTATGCAAAGGAGCAGGATATTCTTTGGAGAGAAGATGCCTCTAATGAAAAAACGGATTACGGTAGAAATTTGATTAGGCATGAAGTAGTTCCTGCTCTTAAAAAATTGAACCCCTCTCTTGATGAAACATTCAAAAACACAGTCGAGCGACTACAGCTAACGAATAAGTTGCTGGAAAGGCAGGTGGATGAGGTAAAGAGTAGGCATCTCAAGAAAGAGGATAAGCTTTGGAAGTTGGAAGTTAGCTGGGTTCAGGATCAGGCTGATCTACTGGTTTTATCAGAAATAGTATCTGAATTCGGGTTCAATTACGTAACTGCCAAAGAGATTCATTCAGCTTTAACCAAATCAGGAAAAACTTTTCATTCAGAACGACACGAGCTTACGATAGATCGTGCATGTGTTTTTATTAGTAGAAAAAGTGAAGAGGTGTCTGAAGAATTACTGATTCACGATGAGGGTTATTTTGACATTGGGACCAAAAATATCAAGGTTTCAAAAGAGGATAGAAGCAATGTAGTTTTTGGAGAAAGTCATTGCGTTTATTTGGATGCCTCTAAGATTACATTTCCCTTGACGATCAGAAATTGGAAGGAAGGAGATCGTTTTAAGCCATTGGGATTGTCGGGTTCCAAAAAAGTAAGTGATTACTTAGTTGACAATAAAGTGCCTTTGGCAGTAAAAGGAAGTATAAAAGTCGCAATCTCCAACGGCTCCATTGTATGGTTGATTGGCCATCAAATCTCTGAAGATTTTAAGATTTCCTCAGAAACTGAATCCGCATTGAAATTGATAATTGAATAGGGGAGTATTCTATTCCTTCTGAAGTATATCAGGTTACTTTTTCTTATTCTTTTGGCTAATTTTGCGCCGCATTCTAAAAATTAGATTTTAGAATCCAAACCCAAATTATATTATGAGTTTACAATGTGGTATTGTTGGATTGCCCAATGTTGGTAAGTCAACTTTGTTTAATGCACTTTCTAATGCTAAGGCAGAGGCTGCCAACTTTCCTTTCTGTACTATTGAGCCAAATGTAGGGGTGATCACAGTCCCTGACGAGCGTCTCCAAATCTTGGAAGCATTGGTTAATCCAAAGAAGGTATTGCCTACGGTAATGGAATTTGTAGATATCGCAGGTTTGGTAAAGGGAGCCAGTAAAGGAGAAGGTCTTGGGAATCAATTCTTAGCAAATATTAGAGAAGTAGACGCTATCATACATGTGGTGAGATGTTTTGATAATGACAACATTGTGCATGTCTCAGGAAAGGTAGATCCAGTAGAGGATAAGGAAGTGATTGATTATGAGCTTCAGTTGAGGGATTTGGACTCAGTAGATAAGCGGATACAGCGCGTGGAGAAGATGTCTAAATCGGGAGATAAGGATGCTAAAGCAGAACATGAAACGTTACTCAAGTTTAAGAAACATCTAGAGAGTGGAGAAAATGCCCGATCATTGGAAATGGATAAGGAGCAAAGAAAGTGGGTGAAGAATCTTCAGCTTTTGACAGATAAGCCCATTCTATATGTAGCTAATGTAGACGAGGATTCTATTCAAAGTGGAAATGAATGGAGTAAGAAGCTGGAAGAAAGAATAGCCGGTGAAAATGCAGGATTGATTTTAGTATGCGCGGGATTAGAAGAGCAAATTGCTGATTTTGATGATCCTGAAGAGAAAGCGATGTTTTTGGAGGAGTATGGAATGAAGGAATCAGGTTTGAATAGATTGATCAAAGCTTCTTATTCATTGCTTGATCTGATTACTTATTTCACAGCCGGAGAACAAGAAGTTCGTGCCTGGACCATAAAGAAAGGCTGGAAGGCACCAAAAGCAGCAAGTGTTATTCACAATGATTTTGAGAAAGGATTCATTAAAGCTGAGGTGATAAAGATTCCTGACTATGAGCAATACAGAACAGAAGTTGGTTGCAGAGAAGCGGGTAAACTAGCTATAGAAGGTAAGGAATATGTGGTTCAAGATGGTGATGTCATGCACTTTAGATTTAACGTGTAATTATTGTTTTGTATTGATTAAGTCTTATTAGAACATATGCCACCTCATATTGTGTTAATTTGACTAACGACAAAACTAATTTGACAGGGTTTTACGATGTGACGTAACCTTTACGACATTAGAGCTCATGGCCACAGAGTGCTATGCTGCCTATTTGAAATAAGGGGAATAGTTGCTTAATCAACTAAGGTAATTTTGTGATTATGTTTTACACAACGCAAGCATTTGATGTTGGGTGATAGCTCGCAAACAACTAGCGATTGAAGCCACCGAAAAAAAATACTCTATCGCGGATTGCTTTCAGAATTGATATTCAGCTCCAAAAAATACTTTTAATTAATCCATCTCTAGCTTTTGATAAAGCAGGAGTAATTACATTTTTTATGTAACCCAAAAAGTTATAATAAAGATGATGAAGCGATAGAACAAGTTCGCTAAGATTATTGAAATCATCACACCTAAGCCAGCGGGAATGGCCCAGTACCATCGAATACCCATAAATTTTTTGATCCCGAGAATGGCGTAAAGCAAAGGAAGAAAAAGGGTAAACAGTCCAAAGGAGATGGAGGATAGTGCCGAATTTTCATGACCATCGAAAAAAGTAATCAAGGTATCTGCCCAATCGAGTATAATCAAACTGAATAGAAATAAGGAAAAGTAGTGGAAGGAAAAAATGAGGCTATCAAAATAATATCTTCGTTGTTTTAAGGCCATCAGGTAAACAAAAAAGGCAATCATGGGGACATTGATAATCATGATGGATTTAGAAATAGTGTCACTCATGTTTTGATAAGTGATGCTATAATTTCGCCAGTCCAGCCCATCTTTTTCAAGCTTTTGGTCTAACCACTCTTTGGTCCACATACTGTAGGGCTGTGAATTAGCCTGGTCGTAAAGTGGAAGAGAGAAGTCGGAGAGCGGATTGAGGAAAAAATAAATAAGGTTGATAAACAAGAACAAGGTGATAGGGGAGACGAACTTTTTGCGCTTACCCTCCAAAAATTCTACAGTCATCCTACTAGGAAACCGGAAGAGGTACCGTACACTTAGAAAAAAGCGATTGTCGATAAAGAAGATGTTGCCAAAAACCTCGCCTAAAAGGCGACTCAGCGAGCGGTCTAAGTTATCGCGGACATGCTGGCCGCAGTGTTGACAATACGCTCCTTTCACAGAAGCGCCACAGTTGAGGCAATGTGTTTGTCCTGATTGACGCCTTTTATCCATATTGATTCGCTAAAGATAGTAAAGCCAAGCTTCGCTTCTATTGGTCAGTTTATTTCGCAAAAAAAGTCTGTGGTAGTATATGAAAAGTAGCCAATTTGAATAGAATTCAAAGTTCGATGGATTCAAAACTCTTGATATTAATTATACTTTCCCTATTATATAAATGCTTTAGGCATTGTTGTTATTCTACGTCTGGCACAATCCAATCTGCGTTTCTTACAAAGAATATGTATTGCGCATAATCTGTTGTAGAACTTCCTTCAATTATATCAAATCCTTCCCAAATGGGTATTAAATTTTTTGTTTTTGTTCCTCTGGCAGAATATAAATATGGTGAATCTTTAGCATCTAATTTAATTAAACTTATGGTGTTTGGTTTTGTAACTTTTTTATAATCAGAGATGCCTCTTATATACATAAACAATCTGCTATCATAAGAAAACTTAAACCTTGTAAATTCTTTACCTTTATCTTGTAAGAACTTTGGTAACGCCCTACTTTGAACGGTCAATCTTGAATCTACATACAAAGCGTTCATACTTACCATTTTATTTGAGAATGGTAATAGCGTATCTCTTTTTATTCTACCTGCCAAGGTGTAATTATAAGCTTGTAAGGTATGGGCAAATCCAAACCCTCCGTAAAATGTTTTATTTTCCCACTGATTTTGTTCATAGTATCTCTTAAAGTTTACATACATAAACTTATCTCTACTTTTTATCGAATAGAAATTAGATATGTTAAAGTAAATATCTTCGAGCAATTTTAAATTCTCTAAATCAATCCTATTTTCTTTATCATTTAAAATCTCTTTTAGGGTATTTTCAGACCACATAATAAGCTCTTTATCATCATTTGGAATACTTTTAGTGTAAACTTCTGGAAGCTTTTCTCTTAAGAATTTTCTTAAAAGATTGAAATCTGAAATTTTATCTATACCAATAAGTTTAAATTTTGAGTCTTCAGGCAGCTCTGAGTAGTATTTACGCATTTGAATCCATTTATATCTATACTGTTCTGAGATACTCCCTATATAAATGACCCAATTTTCTAGTATTTCCTTTAGGGTTAATTCATTTGAGCCTTCCAAATATTTTTGAAGATAGAAACCTTGTATTAGATCCATTTCTGCCAAATAAAAATCGATTTTTCTATTTTCATTAATTTGTTTAAACATTGCAAAATCAATTCTTGGAGAGGTATTAACCTCGTGTATTTCTCCAACAAAAAAAAGTTTCTTGTCATAGAAATTATTGCCCAATGAGTTGAATCTTATTGAATCGGGCATTTGAATAGTCTCGACATTATCTTTCAGGTAATTAACATATTTACGAGAAGAACAACTCGAAAGCAAGGCTGAGAAAATTATTAATATGATAATCGTTTTCGTTTTCATTTTTGATATCCTAATGTTCACGTATTAGCTTGTGCCAACACCGGCTAATTGGCGCAAAATAGTGAAGTATGCCGGTGCTTCCAAAGTTTGTAGAAAGCAGTGCGTTGAGAAAGAGAAAAAATCCCGCGAGCCGAAGAATCCAAACAGCACAAACCTTTCTCGGTGGCAGACGAAACGGGCGAGATCCGATTCAGCTTGTAAGAAAGCACTCAAGCACATGCCTTATACATTTTGTTGTGGCTTGTTTATCCGATTGTCAAGTTCACACGTTTGCCAAGTCCAATCTAAAGTTATTTGTAAAGTGTTGAGAGTTGGATGTCACTATGCCCGTTCTCAATCCTTGAAATAAAGCTCTTCTTTGTCCCGGTTCGCTCGGCTAGTTGCTCCTGTGTTAAATGAGCCTCTTTACGAGCATCTCGAATGATTTCACCAATTGCAAATGCTTTGGCTTTGATCTCAAAGTTCGCTCGTTCGTTTGATCCTATCACACCGTATCGGTTGTCAAGATGCTCATCAAATGTTGTTAAATGCTCTTTCATTTTGATCGTTTTTTAAGTTCAAAATACTCGTCTTTAATTTTCATAGCCTTATCAATTTCTTTTCTAGGTGTTTTCTGAGATTTCTTCTGAAATCCGTTGAAGAGAACGACTAAGTTCCCTTCGTCGAAGCAACTACACACTTTCTCTACACTTGCAAGGCCTGTTCCTCTTGATTTTTCAA
>CAYGTD010000229.1:0-6012 GCA_964352725.1 uncultured Roseivirgaceae bacterium | reverse complement strand
GCACTGATGAGTATAAAACTCCTACATACAACGATGAGACAATGGAATCGAATGTAAAAGGAATATATCTAGCCGGAGTAATTTGTGGTGGATTGAAAACCAACAGTTGGTTTATTGAAAACTCCATTGTGCATGCAGAAATGATCATTAAGCACATTGAAAATGGACAATGAATAATTGACAATGGAGGCGAACATCACTAGAATAAAGCGGCCAAATCAAGACTTCAGGAATTTAATAAAAGAACTAGATAAATATCTAGAAGTGACGGATGAGGATGAACATGATTTTTACGATCAGTTCAATTCCATTGCAACATTAAATGCAATAGTTATTGCGCATCATGAAGGAGAACCTGTTGGCTGTGGTGCCTTTAAAGAACACGATCCAGTCACTGTTGAAATAAAACGAATGTATGTCTCTCCAACTGCTCGAGGAACTGGTTTAGCAAAGTTGATATTGGAGGAACTGGAAACCTGGGCAAAAGATGCTGGCTATAAAAGATGTGTGTTAGAAACGGGGAAAAGACAAAAGGAAGCCGTAAAGTTTTACCAAAAATGTGACTATCACATTATCCCTAATTATGAGCAATACATTGGAATGGAAAACAGTCTATGCTTTGAGAAAAAGTTGAACTAGTTCGTCTCCTCGGAGCAGTTCGACGATTTGAGGTTAGGGGTGGGTCAACAAAAGTCTAATCATTTAATAAATCACTCATAAATTCGTGTCATGAACCCACAATTGATAGGCTATATAGCTGCTATTCTAACTACTTTTTCATTTTTACCACAAGCCATCAGAACTATCAAGACCAAAGACACTTCGGGCTTGTCACTCCAGATGTATAGTATGTTTACACTTGGCGTTCTCTTTTGGCTGATTTACGGTATCCAGTTGGGCGAAATTCCTATTATTCTTGCAAATGCCGTCACGCTTTTGCTCTCATCTATTGTACTTAGGATGAAGTTGAAGTATGGATGATCAATAATTAATATGACGCTCTGTAATCTCAGGCAGTATATCGGCTATGGTTACTAGCACTCCTGTTTCCTCCACATCCCCAAAATCTGGATTGGAAGCTGTGCCAAAAGTCACCATGGATGACGACAAGTTCATGTAGATGTTGATCAAAGGTGGCACCCACTCTCCCCTTTCTTTTAGCAACTTATGGAGCACCTTGAATCCTTCTTTAAATGAAAGTGATTTATCAAAATACTGATCAAACAGTACCGTACTAAAACCAGCCTCATACTCTGGTTTAGGTTTGCACAAATCTGGACGAAGTGGAAAGTAATGCGTCATGAAAGAGAGCAGAATATCACGTGCTTCCTTATTATAATTGGTGTACATAGTCACCTTTCCAAAGAAGTATTTATTCTTTGGATACTTTACAACTAAAGAACCTAATCCATCCCAGATATTCATTAAAGCAAATAAGCCTTTACGTGGATTAACTCCCGGTTGATAATTGGGCTGGACCCACGATCGACCCAACTCAATAGCATCCGTCAAATAAGCTTGCTTCATTTGATCAGTGAAGTCAAAGTAGTGTGCAGTGGAAAGATCATAATTTCTAGTTTCAGGATTCTGAGCTCTAGAGCCAGTAATAAAGCGATAGCCTCCTATAATCTCTCTATCCTCTTGACTATATACGATTAATTGCTCGTAGCATCGTTCGCACGTATCATACTCATCTATATCCAACTCCTCTCCGGTACCTCCACCAGCATATCGAAAAGAAACCTCTCTTAAGCGACCAATCTCACGCATAATATTAGGCGAGTTATGGTGATTAATAATGTAGATTTTATTTCCTCCTTTATTGGTGTTTCTTACAAATCGCTCTTTCGTCAGTTCGGCTTCTATAAGTTCCCGATCTACAGGTGAAATAATCTCTTTCTTACTCATGATTAGTTGATATCTTCTTTTAATTGATATACTCGTTGTTTCACCCACTCAGCCCACTCTTTATCAGACTTTTCTTTAGTGAATACCTCTGATCTAATTGGTTCCCCTATTGCAATGTCTATTGTCACATTCTTTTGTTTGAATAGCTCGTCCACCAAATAGAACATTTCAAAATTCAATTTAACACCTAAAAACTTTCTAAGATTAGCCAGTCTATAAAATCGATCTGTCAAACGACCATTAATGTAAATTGGCACAACTGACTTATTGTACTTTTTTGCTTTTGAGACAAAGGTTTTTTTCCACTCAAGGTCCTCAATTTTGCCATCCATTTTCCTACTTACTAGTCCTGCTGGAAAGAGAAAAGTAGCTGAATCAGCAGCAAATTGCTCTTCCACTCTCTGAAGCGATTGCACGGCATTTTTTCCCACTTTATTCACACCAATAAACTTATCTTCTAAATTCTTAACCCCCATCAGCAAGTCATTGACAATGAATTTTATGTCGGGTCGCACATCTCTAAATAAATGAATAATGGCAATGGCGTCTAGACCTCCTAAGGGATGATTACTGACGAAAATGCAGCTTTGATCCATCTCAGGTATATTTTCTAAACCTTTTAAATTCAGAGTGAGATTGAATTCTTCAACCAGCGCTTTGCTAAAGCCAAAAGAGTCTTTGCCTTTTTGACGACTCATAAAATCATTCACTTCGTCTTGATGAATAATCTTCTCCACCCAATTAACAGTGAATTTAGGAAGCCACCTAAGCAAGTTTTTATTCTTAGATATGATGAGTCTCCTGACGTCAATGAATTTTTCCATGTAAATCTTTAGGTAGATTCTTTGGTGGCAAATTATAGATATCTCTTCTTAATCCCTTAGACTGCTCTGCAAAACATTCAAATTTTGATTACTAGTATTTTCAAATGTGTTTTGAGGTTACAAACATTCGATAATTTTGTTGCTATGAATGCAAGCAGAATTGAACTATTGAATAAATATATATTGGAAGAACCAAATAATCCATTCAATAAGTATGCACTTGCTATGGAGTATTATGAACGGCAACCTGAAATGGCATTGGATCATCTTAATCAACTAATTAAGCAATTTCCTGAATACTTGCCTGCCTATTTCAAAACCGCTCATTTGCTATGGGATTTTGAGGAATGGGATAAAGCGAATTCGATTTTCACACAAGGAATAGCATTAGCTGAAAAGCAAAATGACGAGAAGGCATTACATGAACTAAAGGCTGCCTATCAGAACTTTGAAATCGACAGAGAATAGATATTAAGATATATTCTTCATTATTTTTAATGTATGGAAATGGCCAAAACGATAGAGGAGTATTTGGAATGGCATAGTGAGTATAAGCCACTTCTTGAAAAACTACGATCCATTTTATTGTCGACAGAATTGACCGAAACGATAAAGTGGGGAATACCCACATACACCATCAATAAGAAGAATGTAGTAGGAATAGGTGCATTTAAGACCTATGCTGGATTATGGTTTTTCAATGGAGTCTTTCTAAAAGATGAATACAATGTATTAATCAATGCACAAGAGGAAAAAACAAAAGGTATGCGACAATGGAGGTTTGAATCTATTAAAGACGTAGACGAGAAATTAGTAAATACCTATTTACTGGAAGCAATCCAAAATCAAAAAGATGGCAAAGAAATTAAACCAGAAAAGAAGCCACTGGCTATTCCTGATGAACTGAAAGAGGCATTTGCTTCTGACTCTCAGCTATATGAAGCTTTTGAAGAACTCTCATTGAGTAACAAAAGGGATTTCGCAGAGCATATTGAATCTGCCAAAAGAGCAGGAACCAAACAATCTCGATTAGAGAAAATCATTCCAATGATTAAAGCAGGTATTGGCTTAAATGATAAGTATAAGTAATGTTAGAATTTCAACTCTATCCTTCTAAAAGAAGTCAGGCTTCATCTCGTTTGCTCACAAAAAAACTCTCACAAAATAGTGAGAGCCTAACTGGTTGAACATAATAGGTAATTCGTGATATACTTTACAAACTATTCCTCATTAAATAAAAGAGTGATATCATTAGTAGTCAGCGTTCGGTTGTAAATTCTGATATCATCAATCGATCCTGTAAAATATTGTGAAGTAAATGCTCTTCCTAACTGGATGGGCGTATCAGGAGTGATTGGATCATAGGTGTAAGTTACCGAGGACTCTAAATCACCATCAATATAAATTTTCAATGATTTCGCCTCATTATCTCGCACTCCTACCACGTGATGCCACACATTGTCATTCACATTCGTTGTAGATTCCGCATAAGAACCAGGATTTGGAATATCTGGCTCATACCTGAAGTCAGATTTATTAGACCCTTGTACATTATAGTTCAAGCTATAATTCTGTCTCCCCATTGCTGTTGATCCAACAAAAATTAAGCGTTGCGTTTCGACGGTTGAGTTGGATTTGAACCATAAACTAACGCTTACAGTGTTTGGACTTAACGCTGTGAAATCGGGTATTGATATATATTGAGTCCCATTGAATTGATATGCACTATTCGTGAGATTGTTACGATCGGAAGTCAAAACAGCCGTTACTGTTTCGGCATGATATCCGCTTCCACTTCCATCATTTGCATTGCCTGAAAATAAATATTCACCTATAAGGCCGTTTCTTGGAGCTTCGATTAGATCCTCTATAGAGATCGTAACAGATATATTTTCTGAAACAGCTCCCACTGACAACCTTACCTGGCCGGTCACTGATGGAGTCGTTTCATAATCAAACAAGCTCGCATCTTGTATCGTAATTTGTCCATTGCTTGAATTTATGGCGATAGCATTTACTGGATTAGAAGAGATCAATTCGTATGTAATTGTTCCTTCCGAAGCAGAAGCACTCAACACACCAATGACAGCTCCTTCTTCTGGGTTCTCGTCAACACTAATGTTTAAATCATTGGCAGTAATCGTAATGGGCGTAACATCGACTGTATCATCGCCCGAACAAGCCATCATGCATGACAGCATGATAAAAATTAGATATTTAGAGTAATTCATAGTTTTGTGATTTTCATTGTTTGTGACTTTTCTCAAAGGTATGATGATCAATTAGTCAACCTTGGTCTCAATTATTATTCGAATGATGGATTATTAGAATAAAATAAAGGCTGTATTTGGATCAGTATCTTACTGATTCTTAATAAGTGTTTGATTCCCATCCCTTACTAATACCCAGCCTGAGGCCGATTGGATGAGTGCGCTGACCTCCTCCAAAAGCGACTATATTCAAATTATATGAAAAGCCAACAGGATCCCCTTTGAAGGAAACTGCATTAGAGTAAATCATCACGCCAGCTGGCTCCTCTCCAGAAGGACTCAGTTTAATGAGATCCTTTGAAGGATCAGAACCCTCAAAAGGTCCTACAAATTCTACTTCTACCGCTTCTACCCATGGTTCTGGATTTTGGTATTTGACAATGATCGTCCAATTTTTCCCTTGATCGTAGCTCACGATTTGAGAACTGATTAGTGCGGATGATTTCATGATATTGTCTTCGATTACAATATCTGAAGTCAAAGAGCCTCCATATATCGGTGTACCATCCGCTCGAAGCATCGTGGCAGTCACATTATAAATATCCTCCAATGGTCTGGCCCCTCCTTCAAACGTCAATGGCGAATACGTGTATCTATTCAACTGCTTGTCTTCTATTGTTCTTGATAAGGTGGCAATGCTTGTGGAAGGAATGGGTAATGGATTGCCAAACGCATCATTGAATTCAATTTTTACAAAAGCAGCTTGCTCCTCATCCTGATCTATGTTTTCATCCACAATGATTCGAAAATTCAAATCGTTATTATTCTCTCGAATTCGAATTCGACGAATTCGTCCGGTAAAATCTGCACTGATTGTCTCCACAAACGCACCTCCCAAATTTGATCCGTTTGCTGCTCTCATCTGTGCGGTCATGGTGTATTTTGTTTCAATAGGTTTTGCTCCCCCTTCGAATGAAAGGTTTTTGAACAGAAAGAAGGACTTTTCAGCATCTATTCGACTCATCTATGCATGTCTCTTATAAACATCTCCGAGCCCACGAGACAGGCAG
>CAYGTD010000228.1:0-6110 GCA_964352725.1 uncultured Roseivirgaceae bacterium | reverse complement strand
GCGTTTGGGCTTCTTTGGTAAAAACAGGACTCACCAACCTAACGAGAGACAAGCTTCAAAAGAAAAATTGGAGACCCAATGTGATTATGTTTAGTGGTAATCCTGCTAATCGTGCTCACATGATTGATATGGGGAAAGCAATAGTCGGAAAGCTTGGGTTACTGTCTGCCTTTGAGTTGGTAGTAAGTGACGATAAGATTATGGCGAAGAGCCAATCCGACTTAGAGAAGGGGAAGGATGAAATAGGGTTTTTCAAACACAAGCTTCATACGAGAGACATCTATTCAGGCATGGATCAAATAGCACGAGTGTATGGCTTCTCTGGCGTGGAGCCGAATACTGTACTTATGGGTTGGAGTAAGAACCCAACAAATAAGGATCGGTTTTTAGATTTATTAGAAAGCTTTGGTCAGGAAAAATTTAATACACTTTTTCTAAACTATGATCATGACAAGGGATATGGTAATCATCAAACTATTGATATTTGGTGGAGCGGATCAGGCAGAAACCTTGCATTGTCGATAAATCTAATAAGGCATATTACAAACGCTCCAGTCTGGAAACAGGCAAAAATCCGAGTGTTGGTGATCAATCCTGTAGAGGCTGAGGCTGAGAATATTTATAAAAAGACTTTTGCGATTTTAGAACAATATCGGCTAGAAGCTGAAATCAAAATCATAAATAATGAAATTGATAAAAGGACTAGCGAAGATATTATTTCAGATGAATCTAAACGATCTGATCTAACCGTACTTGGAGTTCCTGAAAATCGATTTAGAGATTTCGGGAAGTATTTTGATCGCATCAATGATGCAGTCAATAGTGTAGGGAGCTCTTTGATTATCAATGCCTCGTCAGATTTTGAGGATTTGGAAGTAGTGACACAGGTGAAAGCTAAACTGAAAAATGAAAATGAAATATCTGTTCTTTCAATGCCTGAATTGGAAGCTTCTAAATATGATGAAATCACTTTTGATCTTCAAAAAATTGATAATAACGGAAAGAAGGTTTTAGATCAATTATTTGAGAAAACACTTCGTCCAATTTTCTCTCATCACAAAGAGCTACTAGTAGAATTGGATGAACGAGGTGATTCAATCAATAAAGAACTTGATAAGATAAAGGAAATACCAGAATTGTTTAAGCGAAAAAAGGCGATTGATAAACTCAAAAATGAAAGCTTTTTCAAACTTAATTCTTTCATAACAGGAGAGTTGATTGAGCAGCAGCTTGAAGGTCAAAAGGAAAAACTAGAAGAGGGAATAGAATGGTACACCAAACAGTTATTATCTGATTTTCACCGATTCCCCAAAAGGTTAAAAATTAGGTATGAGAATGAGGCATTTGAGATAAAATCAAGTGATGGAGTTAAAACAAGACTTTTAAAAAGATGGAAGCGACTAAAGCATTCTCTATTTGGTAACCCCATCACACAGAAAATAAGATATCGTGAGGTAGCTAGATATTATCAATATAATAGTCGTTTGATCTTTGCTGATCGAATATTTAAGAAACTGCTAGACGATGAGAATAAGTTTTATAAAAAACTAAGACAAACTACTTCTTCTATAGTTGGTACCTTGAACGAGATTGAGCGAAAGATATGGGCAGAGGAGAAGGACTGGAGTAGTAGATCAATTGAACAACTCGCTTCTGACATTGAAACGCAAAAAGAAGAACTTTCTAATCTGGAGAAATTGTATCATAGCAGACTGCTTGTAGAGTACAGAAACAACCTATCTCTCATGCGTCGAGATATGGAAAAAGTACATATCAACAAGCTAGTCGATAAGCGAAATGCTCCTAAGAAAGAATTCACCAAATCCGAGAAGGCGCTCAAAAATTTTCATGAAATTTTCTCAGTTGATGTTCGTACCCTTATCAACATGATTTCTCTGGAGCTTTCTGTTAATAGTACTAAAAACAGACAAGAAACATTACTGGTAGACTTATGGGATCATTTGAGCCTGAGCATTAATACCAATTTCTTGAAAAAAGCTGAGAATTTGATTTCTAAACTGGAGTTGAAAGAGGAGATGGATTTTCAGAAGTCGAAGTTCGAGGTGACGTTCGAGACAGAACTTCAGGAACTTTTTGAGCAGCATCAAGCCAAAATGCTATTACTGGCAGACGAACTACCTGAAAGCATAGAAATTTATTCTTTATTAGACCTGACTTCCGAATCTGAACCAGTAGTGATACCTGTTTCTAGGATGGCAGAGTATTATTTGAAGTCGAGATATGAGTCTCCTGTTGAGGAGCAGTTTGAAACTTTGTTAGACTTAATAAAACGATCAATTTTCTCTTCACAAGAAGCTATTAATTTGGCTCAATTTCATTTGGAAAATACAGATTCTAATGACCTAAGCGAGAAAGAAGTCTTAGCTGCCTGTAAAGCGAAACTGGAAAAAGAGATGAACGTGGTTTTATCACTTATTTCTCAGTTTAAAGAGGAAAGTGAAAAACTACTAGAGAACGCTTACGAACCACTTGCGTCCGTTCGTGTGCAGGAAAGCTCAGAGGACTTTACTATAGGTTTAAGAAGCTTCCAAAGCAAACAAGTACTTTCAGGAGCTGGAGCCATATTCAACAATGTTCTGGAATTTATTCAAAATCTTTTGATAAGAGCCCTATACACAAAAAGTGAAACCATCCTTTTTGCGGGTAAAATGGATAAGGAATCCAAGCCTGTTTCTACTAATAGTCGATTATTAGATTTGAAAGAAAAACTGAGTCCTGTAAAACAAGGAATTCAATATCTACCTCAATATTATGTGACACTCTTCAATGGAAAATCAAATATCAATAAAGATTTTTGGGTGAAACGCCCACTTGAAGAATCAACATTTAAGCAAGCAGTAAAAAGACATAGAGCGGGTTTCCACGGAGGCATTTTATTACTAGGAGATCGTAACTCTGGGAAGACTACTTTTTGTAGACATGTGACTCAAACCATTTTCAAAAGCAGTTCTGTTTATTCTATGTTTCCGCCTATACCAGGTACATGTACCCTGGAGGGATTCAATCAATCTATGTCAAAAGCCACCCAGAAAAGAGGCGAGGCTTCTCAAATGCTTTCACGCTTGCCAGCTCATAGTGTACTGATAATAAATGATCTTGAGTTATTTTGGGAGCGATCTGAGGAAGGATTGAAAGTTATTCATAAATTGGAATGCTTGATTGATGAGTATGGTCATAAGGTACTTTTTATAGTCAATATGAATCCTCATGCATATAAGTTAATCAATCAGTTGACTAGTTTAGAGGAGCATTTCATTGAGGTAATAGGTATGGAATCTTTTGGTGCAGAAGACTTAAATGACTTGGTCATGAAACGTCATAAGTCTAGTGGACTTAGTTTTGGATTTAACGAAAAACATGGCCAAATCAGTGAGTTGAAAACTGCTGCTTTGTTCAATGACTATTTCAACTATAGCAATGGTAGTCCGGGAGTTACTTTAAATGGGTGGCTGTCAAATATTGTTGCTTCGAGCAATGACTTCATTAAGATCAATAAACCATCAAGTCCATCACTGGATGTTTTTGATCGGTTGGATGAAGATTGGATTATGTTACTAAATCAATTTATCCTTCACAAACGATTGACACAGCAAAAGATAGAGCGAATTACGAAATGGACTCCTGAACAAGTTGATGAAAAAGTGCATGCCTTATTGAGATCAGGACTAATATTAGAAAAATCTTCTGGTGTTTATAACCTAGATCCAATACTGCATCCATTCATTCTAGAAGCTTTGGAGGAAAAAGAAGTATTATGAATTTATCTAAATGGAGTAGACGGTTAATTCCTTCCTTCCTTAAAAAGCAGAGGGAGGTAAAACATGTAGCAAATGGATTGGATCATTTGTGCTACGAATTCACAATTGAATCATCTCAAAAGATAGATGTAGACGCCATCAGAAAGACAATTTTAATAAGTCCATGGAGTTTAATAGGAAAGCCAGTAATTGATCGAAAAGAAAATGAGAATCAAAGTGTTTGGACTATCTCTTTTTATGTTTTAAGTAGTGAGAAAGGGAAGGAAATTGAGGATTCGATAAGAAGTTCTTTTACTAGTTCAGATTGATTTTCAATAAATGAATCATTGAAAATTTATCTAGTATTATGCTTACCAAAAATCATAAATTACGTTCTATTGGCTTGCATAGATTCACTTTAGTATCAATGAATTAGCTTTACTAAAGGCGAAATACTTAAAAAAGAACGATATTTATTCTGATGTCAAAAGATAAGATCAAGGGTGACTTAAAAGAGTTGTTGAAGCAGCATTTCCTTCAACCAATAAGTTTGCAAATTGCTGATGAAATAAAGAAGATTGAGCGAATTGTTGATCATGTTCACTCATTCCAATCCACTAAAAAGAAAACAACTTCCAATAGAGTCATCGCTAAATATGCTGCTGAATTTCATAACATCGTAGATGAAACCTGGGAGGTTCCAGAGGAAAGGAAGTTCTCTGATATCTATGAAAAGTTCGTATCCTCACTTGAAGCAGTATTGGAAGAGATACCAGAAGTGGAGGTTAGAGAGCAATCTAAAGAAAGATTTCACTCGCTAGAAAGTGATTCTCAATTTTTGAAATTGAGAAAGTGGGCTAAGCGTGCTGCATATAAGGTATCTAAGCTGTTCAATCGTAAATATAGAAACCAGTTTTGGGAACAGTCAATACCTCTAAGAGGATTGGCTAAGTCACATTTCCACGCGAAACTAATTCTAGATCTTCGTGAGGTTTCGGATTTATTTTATGAAACATTTTGTGCCCAATATCTAAGAATAAAGGAGGCCGAAGAAAGTCTGTCTGAAGAAGGAGTTCTGATTCCTGATAAAGTAATAAATGGCGTAAAAGGCGAGCTTAAAAAGCTGAATCAAGTAATTGAAGAAAAGATTGATCAAATACTAGAAGAGCGTTTTCGTGAATTTTTAGCAGATCAAAACACTGTAAATACCATTGAGCTTTCTGGTACTGAATTCAAAAGTGATTCTCTAGCAAAAAGCATCCATCGATCGGAGGTTAAATGGGCGAGAAATCGAAAACTTTGGAACAATACTATTTTTGCTCTATTTGAGGAATGGCGTTCTGACTTAGATATCTTTTATCTAAAGAATATCACACTTGCAGAGTTAGATACTTTTCAGTCTGCTCAAGTCAAAAAGTTAGGAGCACAGATAAATCCTGAAATTGAATCAATTTTAGCTGCTATTGAGGACGCTAACGCATCAATAAATAAAAAATTAAAAAATCCTAAATCGGAATTAAAAACGATTGGAAATGTAGTCGAGAGTAGACTTGGTGGTGAGTTGGTACCAAAACTTTGTGAAAAGCTCACTAGTCAGCAGATTACCAATTTGGTCAATAAGCTAGAATCCAATATTCAAAAATTTGTAGAGAATCTTTCCGATGAGCACGTGCGTGTTAAGACAACCAATTTTGATTCACCAATAGAAGACGATGAATTAAAAAAAGTCTCACTCCATGAATTGATTTCATTTGAAACACTGGTCACATTTCAGGAAGATTTTGAAGAGATAAAGAAGGGACTATTTAAAGCGTTGGAAGATGCTACGAACTACTGCTCTGATCTACCACAGATTGTAAGCTTTAGTATATCATCTTCAATGGCCTCACTAGAGGAAGGGAGAGAGGAAAAAGAAGCAATTTCTATTGCTGTTGAAGGTCTCGCAAGAGCGAGCACGCGCATGAAAAATACACGTGAGCAATTAGACTTAGCTATTTCTGAAAATAGTCAACAGCTCAATAGTGTGGTCAATAAATTTTGTGATGCTATTATGGAGCTTACTTACATGGATAATGTAGGTGAGCTTAGATTACGTATAGCAAAAGCAAAAGCAGCGAAGCAGGCAGAGGAGGTTAAAGAGCAATTGAAAGAGAAAATCAGGAGCCGAAAGAAAATGGTTCTTGAATTAGGCTCTAATGGATATAAACGAGCGCAACAACTTCTGGATAGAGTAGGTAAAAATTTCATTTTAACCGCTGGTAAGCCAGAGTTAACAAAAGAAGCATCAGATTTTCTTTTGAATTCACAGTCTGCTATAGACAATCTTCCATTGATCTACCGTCGGCTTTATCG
>CAYGTD010000227.1:0-6135 GCA_964352725.1 uncultured Roseivirgaceae bacterium | reverse complement strand
AGCTCTAGCGTCACTATTCCACCACCCAGTTTCATTTGTTTCTTAGCCAGATCTGATTGAGGGAAGGTGTCTAGAAAAGGATACCTCACCTGTTTCAGCGATTTATTCCCCTCAAAATGTTTCGCCAAAGTGAAGGCATTTTCACAGTGTTTGTCCATTCGCACAGCAAGTGTTTCCAGACTTTTAGAAAGGATCCATCCGTGGAAAGGCGACATGGCAGGACCCGTATGTCGAGCCATGAATTTCACTTCCTTAAATAGCTCCTCGGAAGTAACAATCGCGCCCCCTAGCACCCGCCCCTGACCATCAATAAATTTGGTAGCTGAATGAGAGACGATATCCGCTCCCCAACTAAGCGGATTTTGTAGATATGGAGTCGCAAAACAATTATCAACATTTACTAATATACCTTTAGATTTTGCCAATTGGCAAATGTATTCGAGATCCATGATGTCCAAAGCAGGGTTACTTGGTGTCTCCAATACAATCATTTTAGTATTTGGTAGAATAGCTTTTTCCCATCCTTCTTTATCCAAAATATCAACGTAAGTAGAAGTCACCCCCCAGCGGGGTAGAAGGTTGGTGAGTATCTGATGAGTAGAACCAAAAAGTGATCGGCATGCCACTACATGATCACCACTTTTCACAAAAGAGGCAATACTTACGAATACAGCAGCCATACCCGACGACATAGCCATTCCAGCTTCCCCACCCTCCATGAGACATAATTTTTTTATGAATTCATCATTGCTAGGATTAGAATATCGTGAATATATGTTCCCTTCCTCCTGATCGGTAAAAAGTGCACTTGCATGCTCAGCACTCTCAAAGAGATAACTGGATGTCGCATAAATAGGAGCTGAGTGTTCCTTCTGAGCCGAACGCTCCATCTGTTCTCGTATAGCTATAGTCTCAAACTTTTTTTTCATGCGGGTTTTGATTTCAATTCACCAATTTTTGAAAAATTTCCTATTCCTTTGAACTCAAATTTAAAGCTACTCCAGTGAAAGAAATAAGCGTTAGTGAATTGAAAAAAATGAGAGATGGAAAGGATGACTTTCAACTTATTGATGTGCGAGAACCTCATGAGTTTGAAATTTGTCACCTTGATGGGGAGCTCATTCCGATGGGTACTGTTCCTGATAATTTGGATAAAATTTCCAAAGATCTAAAAGTGGTTATCCATTGCAGAAGTGGAAAACGAAGCGGCGACATTGTGAATTTTTTAGAGCAAAATCATGGATATAATAACCTCTACAATTTGGCAGGAGGTATTTTAGCGTGGGCTGATGAGATTGATCCCAGCGTTCAGAAATATTAATTTTTTAGATTATTAATTCAAACTTTCATAAAATACCTTCTCGCTGACATTCATCCATACATTCACTTGTTTTTTGAATGCAGAAAATGCTTCATATACTTTCTTACTTTGTGCATCCTGCCCAGTCAGCTCATCAAGCGCCTCCTTTGTAAACCCTTTCAATCCCTCCAACACCTCTTTGGGAAATGGCTTCACTTCCACATCAGTTTCATTGATGATTTTATTTAAATATTCGCCATTTCTAGCGTCAAACTCTGCACCCATCCAGGTACTTGTTCTGTAGCAGGCAGTTTTGATGATTTGCTGTAGATCGGTTGGAAGTGCATCTAACTTAGGTTTGTTCACTAGCATCTCGAGAGCTGGACCTGGCTCATGCCAGCCTGGATAATAGTAGTGCTTAGCCACATTGTAGAATCCCATCAAGTAATCATGAAATGGACCAATCCATTCAGTAGCATCGATAACCCCTCGCTCTAGATTGGTATATATTTCACCTCCAGATACCAGCACAGGTGTTCCGCCAGCTTTCGCCAATACTTTTCCGCCTAGACCTGGAATCCGCATTTTCAACCCCTTCAAATCATCGATCGTATTGATTTCTTTTTTGAACCATCCAGCCATTTGTACTCCTGTGTTTCCACAAAGTATTGGCTTTATATTGTGAGGAGCATACGTCTCTTCCCACAGTTTATCACCACCTCCTGCAATAATCCAAGAAGCCATTTGCTGGGCATTCATCCCGAAAGGAACGGCTGCAAAAAATTGTGAAGAGGGCACTTTTCCCGCCCAATAGTATGCTGCCCCGTGATTCATTTCTACTGCTCCATTACTCACAGCATCAAATCCTTCCAGCGCTGGAATCAATTCCCCACCACCATATACCGTAATCTCCATCCTACCACCAGACATCTCTTTTACCCAATCAGCTAGCTGTTTACACCCAGTTCCGACTATGGGAAAATTGGGTGGCCAGGTAGTGGTCATTTTCCAACGATATGTGTTGTTGAAGTTGATGTATGGACCTTGAGACTTTTCCTCTGACTTCACACATGAAGCAAGTGATGCGGCACCCGCAGCTGCCAAAGCAGATTTAGTTAAGAAATTACGACGTTTCATAGAGATCAAATATAGGAAAGCAATCTATCACATTGAGTTTATCGAAATGTCACCTAGAGAGTCATCCTGAATTCCTGCCAGACTGCAGGCTGGTATTTCAGAATCTTGCCTCACCATCCATGTAAACTCAATTTTACTTTGATATTCCTTTAATTAACTTCATATTCTAAAAAAGCCAAAAACATGAAAAACCTAACATTAATTACAGCTATACTTATACTTTGGTCATGTCAGCCAGCTACTGAAAAAGCAGATAAAGTTGATTATCCGCAAACTGCTACAGTTGACACGGTAGATACATATTTCGGCACAGAAGTTCCCGACCCATATAGGTGGCTAGAGGATGATAAGTCAGCAGAAACAGGTGAATGGGTAAAATCTCAAAACTTGGTAACAAATGCCTACTTAGATAATATTGATTTCAGAGAAGTAATCAAAACAAGATTAACAGAGCTGGAAGATTATGAAAAAATCAGCGCGCCCTTCAAGCAGGGAGATTATTACTATTTCTTCAAGAATGACGGTCTTCAAAATCAATCTGTCATTTACAGATATAAATCGTTTGATGATGAGCCCGAGGTTTTCCTAGATCCCAATACATTTTCAGAAGATGGAACGACAGCACTTGGGGGTCAGAGTTTTTCTAATGACAATAAATATTATTCGTATGCTACATCAACTGGTGGATCCGATTGGAGAGATATCTTCATAATGAATACGGAAACTAAAGAGAAATTGAATGATGAAATCAAGTGGGCAAAATTCACTGGAATGAGTTGGTATAAAGACGGGTTTTTCTATCAAGGTTTTGATGCTCCACAAGATGGAGATGAACTAAAGGGGGCCAATCAATTTGGAAAAATCTTTTATCACAAGGTAGGGACAAAACAGTCGGAGGATAAATTGATATACTCTAATCCAAAAAATCCTGAAAATAGATTCGGATCTTCTGTAAGTGAGGACGAACGCTTCCTTTTCATTTATTCTTATACAGGCACAAGCGGTAATGAACTCTATGTAAAAGATCTATCTGATAAAAATGCCCAATTTATTCCAATTATCACAGGCTTTGATAATGATCACTATGTAGTAGAGAATGATGGAGAGGATTTGATCATTCATACCAACCTAGATGCGCCGAACAACAAATTAGTTAAGGTGAATTTTAGAAATCCAACTTCGGATAATTGGAAAACATTGATAGCTGAAACAGAGAATGTCATGAGTGCTGGGAGTGCCGGTATGAAAATATTCACTTCATATCTTGTAGATGCAAAGACATCAATTAAGCAATACGATTATAGTGGTAAGCTAGAGAGAGAGGTTGATCTTCCAGGAATTGGAACCGCTGGAGGTTTTGGAGGAATAAGAGAAGATGAAGAATTATTCTACTCTTTCACGTCATTTACTACTCCATCAGCTGTTTATATATACAATATTGCTTCTGGCGAATCAAAACTCCATAGAAGACCAGAGCTGGATTTCAATCCAGATGATTACGAGACGAAACAGATTTTTTACACAAGTAAAGATGGAACACAAGTTCCAATGTTTATTGTGCATAAGAAAGGAATAGAAATGAATGGTAAAAATCCAACATGGCTATATTCGTATGGAGGGTTCAACATTTCTCTTCGTCCTTCTTTCAGTACATCTAGGATAGTATGGTTAGAAAATGGAGGTGTATTTGCCATGCCTAACATTAGAGGAGGAGGTGAATACGGGGAAGAATGGCATAAAGCAGGAACTAAAATGCAAAAAATTAATGTATTTGATGATTTTATAGCCGCTGGCGAATTTTTAATTAGTGAGGGTTATACCTCAAGTGATTACTTGGCGCTCCAAGGTGGATCTAACGGAGGACTCTTAGTTGGAGCTACAATCAATATGCGACCAGATTTGGCAAAAGTGGCTTACCCAATGGTAGGCGTGATGGATATGCTACGCTATCAAAATTTTACCATCGGTAGAGCATGGTCGGCAGACTATGGTACGGCTGAAGATTCACCCGAGATGTTCGAATACCTAAAGTCATATTCTCCGGTTCACAACGTGAAACCAAATGAAAACTACCCGGCCGTTATGGTCACAACAGCAGATCACGATGATAGAGTAGTGCCAGCTCATTCATTTAAGTATGCGGCTACTCTTCAAGCTAAAAATGCAAACAGTGCTAATCCATTATTAATTAGAATAGAGACGAATGCTGGTCATGGGGCAGGGATGTCTACGGAAAAAAGAATTGAGCTAAGCGCTGACATGTATTCATTCGCTTGGTACAATATGGGAGTGATTCCTCCATTGGCTAAAAAGAAGATGTAATTGCAGTTTAAAATACTTAGTGAACCCTGCTTGATTATTTCTTGCAGGGTTTTTTATTTTAGTAAAATGGTGAAAATAAGAAAAGGGAAGAAAGAAGATTTATCTGCAGTGCTTGAGCTGGTGAAGGAACTAGCCGAATACGAAAAAGCGCTGGATCAAGTAGCAAACACGGTTCAAAGAATGGAGGAGGATGGATTTGGTGAAAATCCCGTTTTTGGATTTCTAATTGCGGAAGATCAGGATGGCATCATTGGGACTTCCATTTATTACTACAGATACTCCACTTGGAAAGGAAAGAGACTTTATCTGGAAGATTTAGTCGTGACAGAAAAGAAAAGGGGTACAGGTGCAGGAAAAAAATTGTTCGAGAAAACTTTGGAGGTGGGTAAGCAAACCAATTGCACAGGAATGATGTGGCAGGTACTCGATTGGAACGAACCAGCTATTAATTTCTACAGAAAATACAATACTCATTTCGAAGACAACTGGATCAATTGCAACATTGATTTTTAATTCCAACTTAGGTGTAAATTCACCCCATGAAATCATCAAAAAGCAGGAATCTAAGGTTTCTGTTTATCTCGAAATGGGGTGAAACCCTCGACATAGCAAATGCCACTCAAAATGAGGGTAATGACGTTAAATTTTATATTGAATATGGTCCTTGCAAGGAAATAGGAGATGGTTTTATCCCTAAAGTGCGAAAGTGGGAAAAGCATATGGACTGGGCTGACGTTATCATTTTTGATTATACCGGCTTTGGTAAAATAGCTTCAGATTTACGAGATCTGGGAAAATATGTAATAGGAGGTACAGAATACACTGACAGACTTGAGTTCGACAGATCTTTTGGTCAAGATGAGCTAAAAAAACACAAAGTAAAAACCCTCAGTTATAAAGAGTTCAACACTTTTCATTCTGCTATTGAATTCGTTGAAAAAAATCCAGGTAAGTATGTATTGAAACCTTCTGGAGAGGCTCAAGACTACAAGCAACTCTTATTTGTTGGTAAAGAGGAAGATGGCAGTGATATTATCCGTATGCTCAGGGCTTATGAAAAAACATGGGGAAATGAAATTGGGTATTTTCAATTGCAGAAAAAAGTTACAGGAGTAGAAATATCAGTGGCAGCTTTTTTTAATGGAAAGGAATTTATTAAACCTATCAACATCACCTTTGAGCACAAAAAGTTGTTCCCAAAGGAATTGGGAGTTTCTACAGGAGAGATGGGAACCAGTATGTTTTGGACCGATGAAAATCCTATTTTTAATGCCACCTTACAAAAGATGGAAAAGACGCTAGCTGCTGAGAATATCGTTGGCCATATAGATATAAACTCTATTGTAAATGGGCATGGTATTTACCCATTAGAATTC
>CAYGTD010000226.1:399-6147 GCA_964352725.1 uncultured Roseivirgaceae bacterium | reverse complement strand
GCATTCATCACATTGCATTTGAAGTGGATGATATATATGCAGAAATGGAAAGACTGAAAAAGGAAGGATTTCAAATCTTGAATGAAGAACCCAAAAAGGGAGCTGACAATAAACTAGTTTGTTTTGTTCATCCTAAATCAGCGAATGGAGTTTTGGTAGAATTGTGTCAAGAGATTAAATAAAATTATGAGCGAAGAAAAAAGAACAGAAATTGGCGAGCTAGGAGAGTTTGGATTGATAGAGAGATTGGCTGAAAAATTTGATCCTCAAAATACAGATACTATTAAAGGAATAGGGGATGATGCTGCTGTATTTGACATGGGTGATAAATACTTGCTTACTTCTACAGATATGCTACTTGAAGGGGTACATTTTGATCTCTCTTATGTGCCTTTACAGCACTTAGGATTTAAAGCAATAGCGGTGAACATATCAGACATTGCCGCTATGAATGGCGTTCCAAAGCAAGTAACTGTAAGTCTTGCTTTAAGCAATCGTTTTTCTGTAGAGGCTGTAGAAAAAATATATGAAGGAATCCGGGCTGCCTGCGATGAGTATAAGGTGGATTTAGTTGGTGGTGATACTACTTCTTCATCTTCAGGACTCGTTATTTCTGTAACTGCGTTAGGTGAAGTGGCAAAGGACAAAATTGTGTATCGCAATGGAGCAAAAGAAAATGACATCTTGTGCGTCACAGGAGATTTAGGTGGAGCTTTTACTGGTCTTCACGTGTTGGAACGAGAAAAGCAAGAGTACATTGCAAATCCTGACATGCAGCCTAAGTTGGATAACTATGAGTACATCGTTGGGCGACAATTGAAGCCAAAGGCAAGAATGGACATCATCTATGAGCTAGCTGATTTAAATATTGTACCATCCTCTATGATTGATGTGTCGGATGGGTTAGCTTCTGAAGCGTTTCATTTGTGTAAGCAGTCGGGATTAGGTGTCGCTATTTATGAAGATAAGTTGCCAATAGACAAAATGGCTTACGAGACTGCAGCGGAATTTAGCATTGATCCCAATTCATGTGCATTGAATGGTGGAGAGGATTATGAATTATTATTCACAATCAGCGCTGCGGACTTTGAAATATTGAAGAATCATCAAGATATTCACACGATTGGTTACATGCAGGCTAAAGAGAAGGGACGTACTTTCGTTACTAGAACCAATAATGTGGTAGAACTAGAAGCACAGGGCTGGAAGCACTTTTAGGACTTAGCTGGCACATTCAATTACTGAGCTGTACATGCAGATCGATAATCAAAATAATAGGTATAAAAAAAGCTCCGAATTTCTTCGGAGCTTTAAAAACATATTGAGGTAATCTTATTTTTTGATTCCTTCTAAATCCATCAAGAAGGCATATTCCAATGCTGTTGTTTTATATCTTTTGAAACGACCTGAAGCTCCTCCATGTCCAGCCTCCATATCAGTATCCAGAATCAACAGATTATCATCAGTCTTCATATCTCTCAACTTAGCGACCCATTTAGCAGGTTCCCAGTATTGTACCTGAGAATCAAATAAACCAGTCGTAACAAGCATATTTGGATATTCCTGATTGGCTACATTATCATAAGGAGAGTAAGACATCATGTATTCGTAAGATTCTAAATTCTTAGGATTTCCCCATTCGTCAAATTCCCCTGTGGTTAGTGGAATACTTTCATCCCACATGGTGGAAACCACATCTACAAATGGCACAGCTGATATGACTCCATTATACAATTCAGGATTCATATTAACGATTGCTCCCATTAGTAAGCCGCCAGCACTTCCTCCTTGTGCGTATAAATGATCCGCAGAAGTATATTTTTCCTCGATGAGGTATTTTGAACAATCTACAAAGTCATTGAAGGTATTTTGTTTTTTAAACATTTTCCCATCTTCATACCATTGACGTCCCATCATTTGTCCTCCTCTAATGTGACAAATAGCAATGGCAAATCCGCGATCCAATAAACTCAACCTAACAGAACTAAAGCTCGCGTCTATTGTAGCTCCATAAGAGCCATACGCATACTGAAGTAGTGGTCCATTTCCATCTTTCTCAAACCCTTTTTTATACACTATTGAGACTGGTACTTTTACCCCGTCTCTCACTGTAGCCCAGATTCTCTCAGTGACATAATCTTCAGGATTATGACCACCTACTACTTCACTCTGCTTCAAGAGTGTCTTTTCCTTGGTCTCCATATCATAATCAAAGGTAGAGTTGGGAGTAGTCATAGAAGTATAACCATACCGAAGTGTCGTCGTATTAAACTCAGCATTCATAGAAGTGTATGCGTTGTAAGCAGGTTCTCCAAAGTCAATATAATGTTCATCTCCAGTTGATTGATTAATTACTCTAAGGCTCGTCAATCCATTTTTTCGTTCATCTATCACCATATGATTGGTAAATAATTCTATTCCTTCAAGTAGTACATCACTTCTATGAGCAATCACCTCTTTCCAGTTATCCTCTGCAGTATTGCCTTCCGACACCTCCATTAGTTTGTAGTTCGGCGCATCCCTATTAGTCATCACGTAGAATTTGTCCTCAAAATGAGAAATGCTATACTCGTGCTTATTTGGATCTCGAGGAGTAAATTGTTTGAACTCCCCATCTGGATTGTTGGCGTTTAAAATTCGATAATCACTAACGAGAGTGCTTGTATTAGCAATCACAATAAATTTATCAGATTTGGTCTTATACACATAAGTGTAGAAGGTGTCGTCCTCTTCCTGATAGATTAAAGGATCATTGCTTGTATCATCTCCTAGTTTATGTCTATAAATTTTCTCCGGAAGCAACGTTACAGGGTGCTTAGTGCCGTAGAAAAATGTTTTGTTGTCATTGGCCCAAGCACCACCTCCGTAAGTATTTTCTATTACATCATCTAGCATCTCACCAGTTTCCAGGTTTTTGAAGCGGATAGTATAAATTCTTCTACTTAAGGTGTCTTCAGCAATTGCCAGAATTTTGTTATCCATTGACACACCTGCTGGTGAGGCTGAGTAATAACCAAATCCTTCTGCCATTTCGTTTACATTCATCATCACTTCTTCCTTGGCTTCAAGGTTTCCTTTCTTACGGCAGTAAATAGGATATTCACCACCATCTTCATATCTACTATAATACCAATAGCCATTTGATAGATAGGGCACAGATTCGTCCGTTTTCTTGATTCTCCCAACTATTTCGTCATACAGTTTTCCTTGAAGATCTTCTGTGTGAGACATGACAGTTTTAGTATAGTCATTCTCAGCATTTAAGTAGTCTAATACTTGTTGTGTTTGAGCATCGGCATTCTGAGCTCTTTTTTGTTCGTCGGAGAGTCTCATCCAGAAATAAGGATCAACACGCGTTTGTCCATGTTCTTTTAAAATAGAATCAGCCTTTGCTGCAACGGGTGCGTCAGGTCTCATAGGTTTATCTTCAGTAGTTTTATTAGTACATGAAAACATCATAATAAATGATGCAGACAATAGAATAACGTTTAATTTTTTCATGCCATTTAGTTTAAGGAAGAGCAATTTCTTCATTCATTAGAATATTTCCTAATTGATTTATACAGTTGGTTTACTCTAATAAAAAATGGTCACCTTTTTTTAAGTTGACCATTTTAACTCAATCTCTTGTCTAATGTTAGCTAAACATGCTGCTCACTACCAAATCTTTGGATCCGGGAGTGTACTTATAGAATCCCTCACCTGTTTTAGCTCCCAAGTATCCAGCCGTCACCATATTTACCAATAGTGGACATGGCGCATATTTTGGATTACCAAATCCTTCATACAGCACATTCATGATAGATAAACATACATCCAGCCCAATAAAATCAGCCAGATGAAGTGGTCCCATTGGATGTGCCATTCCTAGTTTCATCACTGTATCAATTTCTTCTACTCCAGCTACACCTTCATGCAGCGTGATGATTGCTTCGTTTATCATTGGCATCAAAATTCGGTTTGCAACGAATCCTGGATAATCATTTACTTCTACCGGCACCTTTTGCAATTTCTTACTCATTTCCATGATGGTGCTAGTGGTTACATCAGAGGTTGCATATCCTCTAATCACCTCAATTAACTTCATGACCGGTACAGGATTCATAAAGTGCATACCAATCACTTTGTCTGGTCGCTGAGTAGCAGCAGCAATTTTAGTGATGGAAATGGAGGAGGTATTAGTAGAGAGAATGGCTGTAGCAGGCGAATGGGCATCCATCGCTTCAAAAATTTTCTTTTTAATATCATAGTTTTCTGTAGCTGCTTCTACTACTAAGTCAGCAGATTTCACTCCTTCTTCTGTAGAAGTGAATGTCTTGATATTCGCTAAAGCGCCATTTTTATCAGCCTCAGTGATCTTCTCTTTTTGGACCATTCTGTCCAAATTCTTACCAATGGTGGCAATGGCTTTTTCTAGAGCTGTTTCTGATATATCTATCAAAGAAACTTGGAAACCATTTTGGGCAAATACATGAGCGATACCATTTCCCATGGTACCGCTTCCTATTACTGAAATGTTTTTCATAAAATATTTTATCAACGTCATTCCTGACGAGGTACGAGTTTAGGAATCTTTCATTGTTAAATTAGATTCCTGCATTCACAGGAATGACGAAATTGATTAAGCGTTCTTATTGATGCAATTCAAATCTTCGAAAGCGATTTTCAAACGATCTACAAAGGTTTTTTCTGCTTCTCTAACCCAAACTCTAGGGTCATAATTTTTCTTGTTCGGCTTATCATCTCCATCTGGGTTTCCTATCTGAGACTGTAAGTATCCTTCATTCGCTTGGTAATACTTTTTAATACCATCCCAATATGCCCACTGTAGATCAGTGTCAATATTCATTTTGATTGCACCATAAGTGATAGCCTCTCTTATTTCTTCCCTGGAAGATCCTGATCCTCCGTGAAATACAAAATTGACAGGATTAGCTCCTGTTTTATGCTTTTCAATAATATGATCTTGAGAGTTTTTAAGAATTATTGGAGTCAGCTTCACATTTCCAGGCTTGTATACCCCGTGTACATTACCGAAAGCAGCCGCAATAGTAAAGTTGTCGCTTACTTCTTTCAATTTTTCGTATGCATACGCTACTTCTTCTGGCTGGGTATATAGTAGTGAATTGTCAATATCGGAATTGTCCACGCCATCTTCTTCTCCACCTGTAACACCAAGCTCAATTTCCAATGTCATGCCCATTTTATTCATTCTCTTGAAGTATTCTACACACGTAGCAATGTTCTCTTCAATCGGTTCCTCTGAAAGGTCTAACATGTGAGAGGAGTACAAAGACTTTCCTGTTTGAGCGAAGTGTTTTTCACCTGCATCCAACAATCCATCTATCCAAGGAAGTAGTTTTTTTGCGGCATGATCAGTATGAAGAACAACTGATACACCATAGGCTTCTGCCATTTGATGAACATGATGAGCGCCAGAAACACCTCCAGCAATTGCTGCAGCCTGTCCATCGTTTGAAAGACTTTTTCCAGCAAAAAATGCAGCGCCACCATTGGAGTATTGTATCATGACTGGAGAGTTCACCGCTTTGGCAGCTTCTAATACTGCGTTTACTGTGCTCGAACTTGTCACATTGACGGCAGGAAGTGCAAAATTATTTTCGTTGGCATAGTTAAGAAGATCAGTTACTTCTTGCCCTGTTAGTACACCAGGTCTGAATTTCATTATGGAATTATTTTGAGAGTTATTTATCAGAATTTCTTTTGCAAATATAACTTCTCCAAAAC
>CAYGTD010000226.1:0-389 GCA_964352725.1 uncultured Roseivirgaceae bacterium | reverse complement strand
AAACGAATAGACTAACCTGTCAGTGATGCCTGATATAGCTCTGATTTGTCGACGTTTGGATCTGAGTCAATTAACTGTGGCTCCTGATTCCATTCATAGGCGGCAATGGCTAATAGGGCGATCAAGTACAGAAGTTTGATTAGGATTTTAAACTTCATAACGATTCATTAGACACTATGAAGATAGAGAAGGTTTAAATCGAAAAGAATAAAAAGTAATTTTTTTTAGATGAACTAGTACTTTTCGAATTTTAGTAAAGAATAGGCGCAGATCATTATTTTGAGTTTTTGACCTTTGAGCTGCGCCTTTTCAATGTTATTTATCGTCTTCTTTCTTTACTATACCATAGTATAGAAGAAAACCAAGCGACACACAAACAGCCTCTATTC
>CAYGTD010000225.1:0-6161 GCA_964352725.1 uncultured Roseivirgaceae bacterium | reverse complement strand
GTTTTTCATAGTACTTAATTGCTCTATCCTTTACACCCAAATTATCAAATGCTGTAGCAGCGATTTCAGTAGCAAACAAATTTTTTGGACTAATTTGAAGTGATTGTTGAGCAACAAGAGCAGCAGAAGCATTTTGATTGTACTGCAAATACAATAATGCGAGAGAATCATACAACGCTGAATTTCCTGGATTCTCTGCCATTAGATTATAAAGAGCCGTTCTAGCCACTACAGGATCATTGAATAGCTTGGCTGAATTGTAGATGAAAGATTGCTTTCTTAGCTCCCAAGGTATTGAATCGCCTTTTGCCATTTCTTGGCTTTGTCCCAATGAAATGAATGAAAAACTAATTCCTAATAATATCAATGCTACTTTTTTCATCTTTTATGATTCTATATTATCTAATGCTTAAAACAAGCGTATTTTAAGCGTGCAAACTTAGTTATTTGTCTCGCCCTAAGAAAGAATATTTTTCCGGGTCTTTAAGCCTAATTTTTTTCCTGTTTCAATCATCAATTTGTGTGCTTCATTTTTGTCATTTTTGATATTTCCATCAAGAATCGCCTCCTTGATCACCGACTTTATATCACCAATTAATTTCGAAGGTTCTATATCAAACAATTCTATAATCTCTTTCCCTGAAATCGGTGGCTGAAAATTTTTAACATGATCTCTTTCTTCTACTTCCAAAATCTTTTTTTCTACTTTCTTAAAATTCGCCTGGTATTTCTTCACCTTTTCAGGATTCTTAGAAGTAACATCTGCTTTGCATAGTGTCATCAGGTCATTTATATCATCCTCCGCCTCATTTAGCATTCTTCTTATGGCTGAATCAGTTACTCTATCATTTACTAAAGCTATTGGTCGCAAATGAAGTCGTACTAGTTTCTGCACATATTTCATTCGATCATCCAACGGCAACTTCATCCTCTTGAATATTCTTGGAACCCATTTAGCACCTAAATCTTCATGACCGTGAAATGTCCAACCCGCTTTTTTATCGAAGCGCTGAGTGGCAGGCTTAGCTATGTCATGAAGGATTGCTGCCCATCTTAAGTATAAATCAGTGGTCATATTAGATATATTGTCCAGAACCTGTAACGTATGGTAAAAATTATCTTTATGACCTTTTCCATCAATTATTTCGACACCATGAAGATCAATCATTTCTGGAAAAATTCGACCAAGTAAATCACAATGGAATAATAACTTAAATCCATATGAAGGAGTTTTAGATAGAATAATCTTATTTAATTCATCTGTTATTCGCTCTTGTGTAATAATGGATATTCGCTCCGAATGATCAATAATTCCTTGGAAGGTATCTGGTTCAATATCAAATGTGAGTTGCGATGCAAAACGAATGGCTCTCATCATCCTTAATGGATCGTCTGAAAACGTAATTCCTGGTTCTAATGGAGTACGAATGATCATCTTCCTCAAATCCCCCATTCCATCAAAAACATCTACTAATTGACCGAAATTGCTTTCATTTAGATTGATCGCCATCGCATTAATAGTAAAATCTCTACGATTGAGATCATCTTCCAGCGTTCCCTCTTCTACTATCGGATTTCTTGAGTCAGCATGATATGACTCCTTTCTGGCTCCAACAAACTCAAATTCAAATCCTTGATAATGAATCGCTGCAGTTCCATAGGTTTTAAAAACAGAAAGTTTAGCTTCCTTTCCTAACGATTTAGCTACTAATGACGCTAACTTAATTCCACTCCCAACACATACAAAATCAATGTCCTTTGATGTTCGCTTTAGAACTAAGTCACGCACATACCCTCCTACTACATAGGCAGGCATATTTAATTTGTCAGCCGCTTCTTTTACAGTAGTAAAAATTGGTTTAGAGGATAAATGCTCTGAAAAGCTAGTAGTCATGCGGCAAAAATAGCTATTTGACTAAGTAAAATTAGATGATAGTACTGGATGCTTCTTCAATTCCGTATCAAACTCCTTAATTCCTTTATCATTTAAAAAACCTCTAAACAAATTAATTAACTGATAGCAAAGCATTTGATTTATGGGAGTATCCAGCGTCAGACTTTTTGGAATAGACTTCATAGTACGAGCAAAGAGAAATGTACTCAGCGTTTCCCAGTACATCACTAAACTGCTTTTTGGGTCAGAATTTTCCTTTAATCTACCCTCCGATTTCACTTGTTCAAATAAAGTATTGAAACGACCAAAAACAGCAGTATGTAAATAATCATTCATCATACTATTTACCTTTTCTCTTTTCCCAATGAAATTATGAATCATCGGCATTGAAACATCGGCAAGGTTTACATATAGACATTCAATGTAACTAACCAACTTTATGATGATAGGTAAGTCTTGCATAACAACAGTCTGAGCTTCTAAAGCAATTGATTGCAATTTCCACAGACCTGTTTGCAACACTATTTCTTCTTTTGTCCTAAAAAGAAGATAGATTGTTTTCTTACTCATCTTTAGAGCAGAGGCGATATCTTCTACCTTAGTAGCCTCTATTCCTTTGACAGAAAGTTGCTTATATGCTTCCGCTAATATTCGATTTTTCTTGTCCAATGAGCCAGTAATTAGACCACAATATTAGACTGTGTTTGATTCTTGTCAAAAAAGGATTCTGAAACAGCGATGAATGAAATAGATTTGTTTCTGGAATGAATAAGGAAGAAGCTCAAATAGTCATCAATTCGCTCACAGATGAACTCAATTATCACAATGATCTGTATTATCAGAAAAGCACACCATCTATTTCTGATTATGAATTTGATCAAAAGTTAAGAGAATTAGAAAAACTAGAAGAGCAATACCCGGATCTAAAATTGGCACACTCTCCTACCTCGAGAGTTGGAGGAGATATTACCAAAGAATTTGACACTGTTGTTCATCAGTACAAGATGCTTTCCCTGGGTAATACTTATTCAAAAGAAGAGCTTATAGATTTTGACGGTAGAGTAAGAAAGGGTTTAGGGACAGACGATTACGAATACATATGTGAACTAAAATTTGATGGTACAGCAATTAGCCTCAGATATAAAAATGGAATTTTAGATAAAGCCATTACTAGAGGAGATGGCACCAAAGGAGATGATATAACGACCAATGCGAAAACGATTCGATCACTTCCTCTAAAAATTAAAGACATTGAGTATGTTGAATCTTTTGAGGTACGTGGTGAAGTTTTTATGCCAAAGGAATTCTTCATTGAGTTAAATAAACAAGTAGTAAGCGACAATGAAATAAGGGAAATGGAAGGCAAAGCTCCCTTGACCTTGTATGCAAACGCGCGAAACACTACTTCTGGTTCACTAAAAATGCAGGACTCCAAGATTGTAGCTGATCGAAAGCTAGATTGCTACATCTACTCCTATTTAGATGACAATAAGACTTTTCAGACACATGAAGATGCCTTAGCATTTCTAGAAAAAGCTGGTTTTAATGTTTCTAAAACATATAAAAAATGTATTTCCATTGATGATGTACTTGAGTATATTAACTATTGGGATCAAAAGAGACACGAATTAAGCGTTGAAACAGATGGGATTGTTATCAAAGTCAATGACTTAAACCATCAAGCAGAGCTTGGGTTCACAGCAAAAAATCCACGATGGGCAATCTCATATAAGTTTCAATCAGAGTCCGCAGAAACAATTTTGAATGATATAACCTATCAAGTTGGAAGAACTGGCTCCATTACACCTGTAGCTGAGCTGGCTCCTGTGCTGCTCGCAGGCACTACTGTCAAAAGAGCATCTCTTCACAATGCCAATGAAATAGAGCGCCTAGATATCAGAATTGGCGATACTGTGCATGTTGAAAAAGGTGGTGAGATTATCCCCAAAATCACACAAGTGGCGCTTGAAAAACGACCTGCTAAAGCAACCACTGTTTCATATATTACGCATTGTCCAGAATGCAATACTGAGCTAATCAGGAAAGAAGGAGAAGCGTCTCATTATTGTCCGAATATTGATGGCTGCCCTCCCCAAGTTTTGGGACGAATCGAGCATTTTATCAGTAGAAACGCAATGAAAATTGAGTCTTTAGGACCAAGAACTATTAAAGGATTTCTTGATAAAGGGTTAATTAAGAATGTGGCAGATCTCTATTTAATAACATTCGATCAGATTAATAACCTACAATTTGAGGAGGTAGATGAAATTTCTGGAGAAGTATCTAAAAGATCAATTAAAGAAAAGTCTGCAAAGAACATCATTGAGTCCATAGAGAATTCGAAAGAAGTTCCTTTTGAAAGATTGCTATTTGGTTTAGGTATTAGGTATGTTGGGAAAACTGTAGCTGAAAAATTGGCAGAGTATTTTGGCTCAATGGATAGGATAATGACAGCTTCATCAGAGGAACTGCTTGAAGTGCCAGAGATTGGTGACAGAATAGCAGAAAGTCTTATTTCCTTCTTTTCTATTCCTGAAAACGTTCAAATGATTGAATCTCTGAAAGATTCCGGCCTGCACTTTACCATGGAAAAAAAAGAAGGAGCTGGTGATAAATTTAAAGGCTTAAGTTTTGTTGTTTCAGGTGTATTTGAAGGATTTGGAAGAGAAGAACTCAAAAACATCATTAAACAGCAAGGAGGAAAAGTAGGTAGCAGTATTTCATCAAAAACAAACTATCTCGTGGCTGGTGAAAACATGGGACCTGCGAAAAAAGTAAAGGCTGATTCGCTAGGAATTAATATTTTAGATGAAGCTTCATTTAAAGACTTATTAGATAATGCTTAAAAAATTATTCCTTCGATATAAAAGCAAGACTCAAAACACCCCAGTGGAGCACTGTACCTATCAAGAAGCATCTTCAGTAGGTATTCTGTTCAATTCAGATGAGTATCCAAAAGGGGTAATTGACGAACTTACAGAATTGTTACATGGGGATGGTAAACAAGTTGGAGCTCTCGGCTTTGAGCAAAAACCAGATGAAAATAGCTCATTCTTTTCTCGGAAAGACATTTCAATTATAGGTGAATTCAAAAATGAGACGGTGAAGTTATTCGTGAATAATCCTTTTGATTTTTTGGTTTCTTTGGATTCGGCTGAAAACATGAACTATCGATACGTTTTGGCACTTTGTAAATCAAAATGTAAAGTGGGAATAGAATCACAAGCGTATTACGAATTGCTGCATATGGCTCTAAAGCAGAGCGCCACTCCTGAAGAATCAATGAGAAGTGTGGTGAAGTATTTGAAAATGATCTAAATGAACATAAAAAGTAAATTTATAGGTACTGGAGTTGCATTAGCCACTCCCTTGAAAAGTGATTACTCGATCGACTTTCCTTCACTTAAAAAGTTGGTGGATCATACTATAGATGGTGGAGTAGACTATTTGGTTGTGCAGGGAACTACTGGAGAATCACCTGTATTCTCTTGGTCTGAGAAATTAGAGATTCTTTCATTTATATCAGATTATGTCGACGGAAAAGTGCCTATCGTATTCGGTTTAGGTGGTAATAACACTTTTGATTTGATAGAAAAATCAAAGGATTTAAAAGAACTAAAATTAGATGCCATTCTTTCAGCTAGCCCTTATTACAGTAAGCCTTCACAGCAAGGAATTATCCGGCATTATGCAATGCTAGCTGATGCCTTTCCAGCACCTATTATACTTTACAATGTACCTGCTAGAACAGCATCTAATATGAAAGCATCTACGACACTAGAACTTGCTAAGCACGATAATATAATTGCGATGAAAGAAGCTTCCGGTGATTTAGATCAATGCAAAACAATTATTGACCAAAAGCCTGACGATTTTCTATTACTCTCTGGAGATGATGGATTGTCTTATGAAATGATTAAACAAGGTGCTGAGGGAGTGATATCCGTAATAGCCAATTTACTACCTGAGGCATTCTCCGAAATGGTTAATAATGCGCTGAAGGGAAATTACGATACTTCATCTCAGCAAAACAATGCATTGATAAGGGCGTATGAGCTATCCGCTAAAGAGGGAAACCCATCCTCTCTAAAGGTAGGGTTAGAGGTTATAAACATCTGCAATAGAACCGTAAAACCACCACTTTTTGATGGTTCTGATGAGCTATTTCGTGAATGGAAAAAACATTTTTCAAAGTAGCTGGAGCATACCCGAAAAGTAATCATCAAGATTTTTTATTAGAATAGAATATGCACGAAGCAACCATTTG
>CAYGTD010000224.1:0-6286 GCA_964352725.1 uncultured Roseivirgaceae bacterium | reverse complement strand
CTCCTGTGCCATATCCAGCAAGGACATAATCGGCAATCCAGACAGGAAGCTTCTCACCGGAGAATGGATGAATAGCATAGCTACCAGTAAAGACACCAGTTACATTTTTGGCATCACTCATGCGCTCTCTTTCTGAACGATTTTTAGCGATATCAATGTATTCGTTTACACTATTTTTTTGCTCTTCAGTCGTAAGTAGAGGTACCAGTTCACTCTCTGGAGCTAATACCATAAAGGTTACGCCATAAATAGTATCAATTCGAGTCGTGAAAACTGATATTTTCTCGTTAGAATTTTCAATAGGGAAATCAATTTCTGCACCATAGGATTTACCAATCCAATTTCGTTGCATTTCTTTAATGGGTTCTGGCCAATCAATTTTATCTAAACCAGTAAGCAACCGATCAGCATAGGCGGTGATCCGCATACTCCATTGTGGCATACTTTTCTTTACTACAGGATGTCCACCTCGTTCGGAAAAACCATCTTTTACTTCATCATTAGAAAGTACAGTGCCAAGCGCAGGACACCAATTTACGGTTGTTTCAGCTTGATAAGTAAGTCGATATTTCAAAAGGAATAACTGCTGTTCCTTTTCAGAAAAGTTATTCCAATCATCTGCAGAAATGATAGGAGTGTCTGCATCACATACGCCATTAATTTTGGCATTTCCATTTGCAGCCAATTCATCAATTAATGAATGAATATCTTCTGCTTTATCAGATGCTATATTGTACCAACTGTCGTAGATCAATTTGAAAATCCATTGCGTCCATTTGTAAAATGATGGATCACTTGTTCTCAACTCTCTCGACCAGTCATAGGAGAAGCCCAATGCTTTTAGTTGCTCTTTGTATCGCGTTATGTTTTGCTCTGTAGTTAAGGCAGGGTGTTGGCCAGTTTGTATGGCATACTGCTCGGCTGGGAGACCAAAGCTGTCAAAACCCATAGGATGGAGCACATTAAACCCATTCAGGTTTTTGAATCTTGCTACAATATCAGAAGCAATGTAACCCAAAGGATGCCCTACATGAAGCCCAGCACCAGATGGATAAGGAAACATATCCAATACGTAATATTTAGGTTTGTCAGAGGAATTGGAAACAGTATAAGTACCATCTTTTTCCCAGTTGCTTTGCCACTTTTTTTCAATTTCTTGAAAATTGTAATCTCCCATTTTTATTCCTTAAAATTAAGCGGGCAAAGGTATAAGAAGCTATCTATAAAATGCTTTTCATTTGTGGAAACCCTTCGGTTATTTGTCTGTCTATACACTTAGAAAACTCAAATACAGAATGAAAAAATTAGTAATAGCATTAGTGATGGTTTTGGGGTCAGTGGAATTATTGGCTCAAACAAATGACAGTACAAAAGTGGAAAAGGAAAAAGTGATCGCAAGAGATACTATTCCTACTCCAAAAGAGGAACCAAAAGTAGAATCACAAAAGCCAAAAATTATCTATTATCAAAGCACTGATACAGATAGAAAAAAAGAGCGAAGACAGGATATCAAAACCTTAAGTGGCTCTATGAGCCATAGTGGTGGATTTGGTGCATTGTCTTTTAGAAGCTCAGAGTTTAGACAAGAACCTATTGTTTTAGCAGGGCTAAGAGGAGGATGGATTATCAATAGAACGCTCGGAATAGGAGTAGAGGGACACGGTATTATTCCTACTGCCAAGTTTGAAGACATAGTTCCAAATAGAAGTGTAAATATATTGGGAGGTTATGGAGGTATGTTCCTTGAGTTGATCTTCTTCTCCAATCAAGTGGTTCATGTGACTTTCCCTGTGTCTGCAGGTGCTGGATGGTTGGGCTATCAGCAGATAGAAGAAGACAATACTATGCCTTCTCCGATTGATAATGAAGTAGATGGTGACGTTTTTTGGTATGTAGAACCAGGCGCTGATTTAGAATTTAATGTGAGTCGTAATTTCAGACTTGCCTTCGGTGTGAGTAAAAGATTTACGCAAGATTTGGAGCTTACTAACACCGCTACTGATGCCTTTGATAACCTGAATTATTTTATCACATTGAAGGTTGGTGGCTTTTAAGAGTTGAAAACGATTTGATAGTGATGAGCAATCAAGAAAAATCTTGATTGCTTTTTTGTATAAGAGATCTTTTGTAGGCTGGAAGCGACTCGAACTAGTAGCGAACGGAGAAATACTTTAAATGTAAACGTTAATAATATAGCTTCTTAGATTGGCCTTTCAATCGAGTGTATTATGTATTCTTCTGATTTTAATATTTTGTTCAGTAGAGGAAGCAGTGATAAATACTAAGATAGTTGTGATTTATATTTCATGGAACTAATTTTCGAAAAGGCAATGCTGAAATTAAGATCAAGGATTAGAGGATATTAAATTTTTTCAATGAATAAGAAAAGTAGTACGCGGCAAATTGAGTCTAAAGAGAGTGATAGCATAGTGAGAATGTGGAGGAGTTTCAAGACTGAAGGTGTATCAGTTTTGGATCCAGACTTCAGAATTATTGATCAAATTGCGCATAATTTTTCACCTGGTAGTTTCTTTTATTACATTTTCGATTATACATCTTATCAATTGAGGTTTGTTCATCCGAATGTTAAGTTAATGACCGGGATAGATGTGGACAAGTTCAGTCCAGAGGTCTTTCTTGGTAAAGTTCATCCTGATGATGTAGCTGGTATTCTTAAAAAAGAGGAGATGATATTGAAATTTCTAATGGATTTTCTCCCTAAAGAAAAGGTCACTCAATATAAAATGAGTTACGTGGTAAGAGTTCAGAAACCAAAAGGGGGTTATTACTATAACCTGAATCAAGCCATTTCATTAAATCTATCGCCTTCAGGCTCAATTTCTCATGTGCTTTGTGTTGAAACCGATATCAGTCATCTGGGAGGCGGCCCTCTTGATACGATATCATTCATAGACATGAAAGGAAATGATTCTTATTATAACCTACAGATTGATGATACCAATTTAGAGGAGATAAAAAGTAGTAAGACTTCTTTGAGTAAACAGGAAATGGAAGTACTAAGAAGAATTTCTTATGGTCAGGATAACAAAAAGATTGCAAAGGAGCTCTTCATTTCAGAAAATACAGTGAGAACGCACAGAAGGAATATTATGAAAAAAGAGGATACCAATAATATGATCGAGTTGATCGCCAAATATGTCCGACATGGATTTATTTAGATCATAACTGGAAAAGGGATTTCAATCGTTATGGTCGTGCCGTCAGCATTTAGTCCTGTGATGAAGTTAATGCTTCCCGATAGTAGATTTACTCTAGTTTGTAATCCACGTAATCCAGTTCCTTTGGATCTTGAAATGTTCGAATCAAAGCCGATACCATCATCTTCATAGTGAACGATTACTGATTGTTTATTTTGAATAATTTGTATCCTTACCTTATTTGCTTTGCTATGCTTGAGTGCATTTTGAACCAATTCTTGCATGATCCTAAATAGATGGTTCGTCTTATCTTCAGATAGCGCCTCATTCCAACCTTGAAAGTTGGGATAAATCTTGATATTTTCATTTGAGGCCACTGCACACAATTCAGTAACTTCATCTATAAATTCACCTCCTTTTAGATTTGGTGTGACGAGTCCACGACTCATCACTCTGACAGATTCGATCGTTGTACTGATCAAGTTTCTCAAGGCTTCATTCTGCTTCGGGATTTTTTGTTTGATGATAGACATATTGGCACCCACCATGTCATGTAGGTCTCTCCCGATTTGGTTTCGCTCACGTTCTTGACCCTCGATGAAGGCATCCAAGATTTTTCGCTGTGCATTTTTCTGATCAATTAAGAGTTGTTGACGTTGATTGTAAACTTTATTTGTTTCGATCGCCATCAATATCAAGAAGGTAAGCATCTCAACCATACCACTGAAAATGAAGAGATTAGAAGAATACTTACCTGTTCCAGTTAGTCCCAGTGAAGGAAAAACGGTGTTCAATACAACGGATATGATATATAAAGTATAAATGGCAAGCAGAACTTTTGCTTGTCTGATCTTTTTAATAGTACCCAGCACCAATAAATAAATGGAACTGATCTGGGTAATGAGAGTGACAACAAGGAAATAATAAGGAAATATATAGGCAAAAGACCCGAACTTGATGAAAGGGAAAATGTTGATCAATGCAAGTAATCCCCCAACCCTCCAAGTAATGACTAAAAACTTCCAAAGACGGTGATTTAAGTTCTTGACAGGGCTGAGCGAATTAATTAGTCGTAAGAAGAACTCAATAATGATGATATTGCTTAAATGACGAATATTTAAGGCCAAGTTTGCCTGATCAGGTTTCAAAAGGAAGTAGATATCTCCGATTTCTGTCGATAAGAAGAGGTAGATACCAAAGTTGAGTATGAAGTAATAGAGAAATTGTCGTTCTTGTGTTATTAGGAAAAAAATGAAGGAGATAATCAAGCCAAACAATACAAATCCTCTCCACGTGTTCACAAAAAAGGCTTGCTCCTGATGCCTCTCGTCAAAAAGATTCGCTTGAACGACATAAATGGGAGAACGAAGAGGGCTATTGGGATGAGTCAGTTTTAAATGGACGACCAACGTATCCGTTTCAAATTCCAACGGGAATATGTATCCGCGCTTGTATTTATGTTGATTTCCGATACTTGTTCCGGCTAGGTAAGAATTTGAAGACCCAGCGGCATAAAACTCGATTTGGTAAATAAATGGAAATGCTACTTCCAGTAAGTAGTTGGAAGAATCATCTGCATGTCGCACCAAAGAAAAACGAATCCAGTGGTGTGATTTAGTCACTCCAAACGACCCGTTTTTACTTTCGTTGATCAGCCAAGAGGTGTCAGATAGACTTACTACATCTTGATATTGATCTTCATCAAAATTCAATACCTCAAACGAAACAGGTTTTGTTTGCTTGGTAATCTCTGAAACATCGTTTAATGGTTGTCCGATAAGTATCAGATGACTTACCAAAAGCAGATGGAAGACAATGAATCTAGCTGAATTGTATTGTTTCATCATTCGACGATTAATTCAAAGGAGAAGCCTTTTTTCGGCAAATTCGATGAGTTCATGTAGTTCAGTATATCCGATTTTTCTCTTTATATTTTTTTTATGGGTTTTTATCGTTTCGATGGAGATGAACAATTTTTCGGCAATGGAGTGATTGGAGTGCCCTTGACAAAGCAGCTTAATAATTTCCTCTTCTCTTTGGGATATGTTTTCATCATTGTGATCATTTACTTTTTGGAAATGAGATAATACTTCGGGTGAAAAGAAAGACTTAGATGCTACAACGCTCTTAAAAGCTAGCTCAAGTAGATGATCCTCATCTTTCAGTATATATCCTTCTATTCTCAAATCGAGGCACTTCCGGATAACCGATAACTTCTTATGCATGGTAATGACCAGAATGGGTAAATCAGGATATTTTTCTTTGACTACACGGAATAATTCAAACACATCTTCATTAGGTAATTCGATATCCGAAATAAGCAGGTCTGTCTCGTGCAAATCAATAGTGGAATTATGAAGGGATGAGATGGAGGTAAAGCATTCAAATTCTGCTGTAGGACAGAAATCTGAAATGATTCTTTTCAAACCCTCAGAATACATGGAATGATCATCAAGAATGACAATTCTTGGTGACTGATTCGGAATTGACTGATTTGACTTGGTCATACGTCAAATGTAACAAACTACCACTTTAGTGTGATGAATATCACCCTTTTGAGGTATTGCCTGCCATTTAGGTAAAGTTTATATTTACTATACAACAAATCACCTCATTCATGCAAAATCCACTCAACTTTAAGGTTAGAGCGTTGGGAAGACTTCTTTTTCTTCTCTTCTGCTTTTGCACTTTCGCTTTAAGCGCCATCTCACAAGTCACTACTCCAACGGTTCTTACTAATGAACTCATTAATGTATCCAATTCCTCTGCTCGGAGTGGAGGTGTTGTTACCGAAAATGGAGGTTCTACAATAACAGCACAGGGAATTGTTTGGGATACAAGCCCAAATCCTACAATCAATCTTACAACCAAAACCGATGAGTCGATTAGTTCTAATGTTTTCTACAGTGACTTGACTGGTTTGGAAGAGGGGAGTACCTATTATGTTCGTGCCTATGCAACGAACAGTGCAGGAACAGGATACGGCCAAGAACTTTCTTTTGATGCTGTAATCCCCGAATTCACATCAATGAATGAAGCTCTTTTGGCTAAGTTATCAGAGCACAATTTACCTGCCATTACATTGGCAATTACCGTTGAAGAGCGACTCGTTTATCTTATGGCTTTTG
>CAYGTD010000223.1:0-6311 GCA_964352725.1 uncultured Roseivirgaceae bacterium | reverse complement strand
CTATCAGACTCTTCTTGTGAGTAAAATTTAACGTCACTTAGATATGAAACATTAGTTCTATTCAAATCAATCCCTACTTCTTCAGAAATTTCTTGATTATCAAAAGTGAATGCTGAGAGATATACGAAATCTTGCTTATTGTCTAGTAATAGAGAAAATGAGAACTTACCTTCTTCTGTGGGTCTAGTAGTCATGCTAACGCCATCAGAGAAACTATGTGCTTTTAAAATCACGTTTTCAAAATTATCCTTATACTTTTCTTTCAAAACACCATCCAGTGACCTTTCTCTTTCTGGAGCAATCTTATATTCTCCAAAATCGTTGGAGCCTCCCAAAATAGTGTTCCATTTTTTTGTTGTGAATGAAGAAAACTTAGCTAGCGTTTCAGACGAAATAAGCTCTTCAAAAGAAAACGGGACCAAATCAATGCTTGATGGAATGGTGAAAGCATTTCTATAAATTCGTTTGAAAAAGGTAATCGAGTCTCTTTTCATTGCTGATTTACTAAACTCAGCAATTGATAACATTGAGTTGGGTACATTAACACTGAATGTACTTACTTCTGTTTTTTCTAATTTATTTTCCAGCTGAATCGAATGATTGCTTGAATTGCTTTCAAGGAAAAATATTCCAGAAACTATCACTTCTAATTCACTATTTACCAAAATCAGTTTTTGAAATTGGCCATTCAGCAGGTTTGTAGGTACAGAGATTTTAAGTTCTTTATTTTTTTTTGCTTTTACTTTAGTAATAAACTGAATCTCACTAAGTCCTTCACTAATCATATAATAGTCGCCATCTAAATTTTGAGACTTATTTGAAATCGATAAATGAAATTTATCACCCACCTGCTCGATATCGACTTCATTTAGTGGCTTAATTTTTTTAAAATCCGAAATATTAGAAGACAAATTCTTCACGATAGGTGAAACTCTATCATCATCTAAATTTTGAATATAAATGGGCAACCTGTGACTCAATGATTCAAAATTAAAATTTTCCATAAATCTGGTGTATGTCACTAATTGATAATTTCCACTAGGGATATCCATAGGTAATTCAATGGCTCCTATCGCACTACCACCAATATTGTTTACGGTGTAGTTCCTATTGAATGTATTATCGGCATTGATTAATGTAACATTTACGATCTTGCTTATTTCATCTGATGGATAAAAAGAATTATCAAGAATCATACAGTTGAAGTGGATCATCTCTCCAGAAAAATAGAAATCACTATCTGTCCTTAAATAGGAGGTTTCAATAGAATTATATGACCAATATGAATTGTATTTTTCAATAATCTTACGCTCAACAGATTCTTGCGAAAACACATTAATACTTAACATCATTATCAAATAAGAAATCATAATCGACTGATTGATCTTCATAGTACCACTCGTTTTGATTTTTCGATGACTCCAACACTCCTAAGTTGTCCCACCACTGGAAAAGGGCAATTATTACATGATAAATTTCCATTAATTGTAAATGGTGGCGTATCAAAAACAAGTCCCTCATTGTTGAGTAGTTGTTCTACTTTTTCCCAATAAATATATGCTTCAAGTGATAAAGCCTCCTGTCTAACAATGAATTGAGTATCATAATCTTCGAAAGTAATACAACATGCTGTTGGACAATTTTCTCCGCATCCTGGTAAAGAAAATCTCCAGTTTCTATCAAACTCTGAACCTACAACGATTCTATTCTCATTCTGACAGGATTCATTTGACATGCATTGGTACAATGAATATTCATCATTATTCAGTTCTACAATATTACTTTGGTACCAATAGTGTAAGTATTCATATCTGAAGGTGAACCTAGAGTAATAAGCATCTATTGGTTCAACATCGACTATCGCTTCAAAAAGTGGAACATCCACCAAAGAATTGGAAGGTGTTAGGACTTTGGCTGAGTTTTTTTCAATAGTAAGTGCAAAGTTCGACGGCTCATGAAGCACATCAAATTCTGAAATTATTGAATAATTATCACCCATCTCAGCAATCAATTTATATGATTGGCCGTATTGACCAACAAAACTTCTATTCACTGGAGTATAGAGCCCTTTCCTATCTGGATCTACTTCTTCAAATGGCACAATAACACCTGAACCAGATTCTAAGTACACAAATAGGCCTGAAACAGCAGCTTTTCTTATTTCTTGATATTCAGTGATATGCTCAAAAACTAAAACATAGGTTTCATCATTGACACTTGAAACCTGAGCATCAACCACCAGTAATGTCACATCATCCAGTACAAAATCAATTGGCTCAGAACAAGAGAAAAGAGCAATCAAGAAAAAATATATTACTTGATATATTATATGAATAATTTTCAGCTTCAAAGGATTCATAAAACAACAAAAGTTGATTTTTCAATAATACTCACACTCTTAAACTGGCCTACTACAGGAAAGTCACAATTCTCACATGACAAATTACCTTTAATGTTGAATGGCGGTGTATCGAAAACCAATCCATCATTACTAAGTAATTGGTCTACTTCTTTCCAATACGAAAAAGATTCAGCTGACAATACCTCTTGCCGTACATAGAATTTTGTATCCCAATCTTCAAGCGTAATGCAGCACCATTCTGGGCATGTATTCACATTAAAAGGATTAATCGTATCATAGCAATTACTCTCAGAAAAACGCCAATTTTTGTCTATCTCAGATCCTACAATAAAGGACTGTTTTTCATTACATAGTTCAGAATTGCAGGAATAAAGTAAAAAATCATCATTATTGATGGTTGTGCTATCATCTCCCGGATACCAATAATGGTCATACTGATAGCGAAATGAAAATTTAGAATAATACTCTCTATTGGGTTGAACTTCTGCTACAGCATTATATACATTCACTTCAGTCAACACATTGGCCTCTCCCAGAGTAACTTCTGTAGTTTTATCAATTAGAAGATTAAAATCTACAGGTTCATATAGCATATCATAGTCTGAGGTAATGGTGTATCCATCAGAGCTTTGAACTACCAGTCTATATTCTTGTCCTAATGTCCCAACGAATTTATTATTTTCTGGAACATAAACTCTTTTGTCATTATCAGCAAGCGTTTCTAATAAGACGACAACCTCACCAGCTTTTGATAGCAATTGAACATTCAATCCTGAAATACTTTCTTTAACTACTTTCTGATCAGTGGTTATGTTTTGATATATTATCGCATAAGTTTCTCCTTCTGTTTGTGCTACCTGTGCATCGACTACTATTATTCGATTAGTACCCAATTCAAAATCAATCGGTTCTGAGCATGAAAACAAAGTAAGTAATATGAGAATTGAATTTCTTAGTATTTTCATAAGCAATTAAAATTCAAATTTGTAAGTAATCGTAGGTATAGCACTCCCAATACTTATGAATTGGAATGGTCTCGATGGTCTGTCTTCATCACGTGCAAAGAATACAGATGAAGCATTTTGACGAGCGTATACATTATATACTGAAAACACCCATTTGTCTTTATTCTTCTTATCCTTCCTTATTCTGCTTTTGTATGTAATTGCTATATCTAATCGATGGTAGTTTGGAATTCTTTGTCTATTTCTAGAGGGAAAGTAAGGAATATCAATTCCATCTATTTGATAAATAGTAGCAGGTGCGGTAGTAGGTGCGCCAGAGCTAAAAGTGAAAGTACTGGAAAGAGACCATTTTTTGGAAATAGAATAATCTGTACTTAGTAGAACACTATGAGGTCTATCTGTATAATATGGATACTCTTTTCCATCATTCACTTTTTCTTGTTCAAAATCGCTATCGGTGGTAATGAAAGCTCTTGAATAGGTATACGAAAGCCAGAAATCTAGCCGATCAGTTTTTTGGGTAGCATAAAATTCTAATCCATACGCTCTTCCATTGCCTCTGGTTAGTTCCTGCTCTATATTTTCATTAAGAACGATTTCAGACCCATTTTTATACTCAATTAAATCTGTCAGTTCTTTATAAAATCCTTCAACTGATATGGTTATTGAATTATCTCTTAGTTCTTTCACATAACCAACAGAGTATTGGTCAATAACAGTTGGATTGATAAACTGATCACTTGCCTTCCACATACTTACTGGGTTTACCAATGCCGTGTTTGATAAAAGATGCAAAAACTGATTAGTTCTAGCATATCCTAGTTTTATAGAATTGCTACCCCATTCATAGTTGAGTCCAGCTCGTGGTTCAAACGCATTATGTCGTGCTATGAGATCTCTACCAAATGTTTCTTCCTGGCCTCTTACGTTTTCTGGTTCTAAGGGAGAACTATCTTCATACACATTAGAAACATTTGGTCCTATTTTAGAGAATGTGGTATGTCTAAGTCCTGCATTAAGTGTAAAGCCATTGTCTAAGCTTAATTCATAGTCTGCAAAAAGGCCAAGGTTTCTTGTGTCTTCATCTTGAATTGTCTTAGATTCTACGTTTGAGCTACTAGAATTGGGAATAATTTCACCTGCATTAATCAGGTTGTATGAAACTTCAGCACCAAACTCTAGTTTGTTCTTACTTAAATCAACGGTAAAGGAATTAGTCCAAGCATAATTTTCAATTCCATTCTTTAAGATGTATTCTTCAACAGGTTCAAGTCCCTCGATATTATTTTCTAATCCACTTAAAACAAAATTAGAGGTATAAATCAAGTTGTCTTTAATGGCTCTATTCCATTCGAAGCTACTATTGTACATCTTCCATTCATATATGACTAAATCAGCATATTTGAAATAATCAGTACCAAAAAATGAAGACGTTCTGATTGTGTTCTTATCATTTATAGTATATCTCGAGGCAAGGTTAAAGTCGCTAAACTTTGCGGAACTTTGAAAGATATTTTGTGAGGGGACTCTTTTGAAGAGCCATTCGGGATAGGCTACTCTTCCTCCAAAATGGATATTTAATTTATTATCAAGAAGCTTGGTTCGTACTCCTAGATTTGATTTAGCTAGACCAATTCCTCCATAAACTTCCACCTTTTTATCTGCCCAATTATTCATTTTTACATCTAAAACTGAAGAAGAACGAATGCCATATCTAGCTGGAATATTCCCTTTAAAAAAAGAGACGTTAGAAATAAAATCTGAATTGAATATCGAGAAGAAACCGAATAGATGACCTGGGTTATAAACAGGTGCATTATTCATTAGAATAAGCGTTTGATCATTTCCACCACCACGTACGTTTAAATAAGAAGAGCTTTCACCAGCAGTATTGACCCCTGGCAGTATCGTAGCACTTTTCAACACATCAGATTCACCTAAGAAAGCAGGTAGGCTCTCCATGGTCGCTACTTCCAGATTTTGTTGCCCCACTATTGAATGCTTTAAATCCCCCTCCAAATTCCTTGCTTCCACAACTACTTCGTTTAGGTAGTTAGCATCTGTGAATAGGTTGATATTTAATTCCCCTGATTCATACAATGTAACTCTTCTAATTTCTTCTGAGTAGCCCACATACCTTATTCCAAGTGTATAGTTGCCTGGTATTAGATTGAATTCATATTTTCCATTGATATCAGTTTGCCCACCATTTTTTCCATTATTTACCGAAATGGTAGCACCTAAGATGGGATTTTCTTCAGCATCTAAAATGTATCCACTCAGTGTATACTCCTTTTCACTTATTGAATTCGAAGGGTTTCCGATTCGTTGATAAGTGCTAAACTCTTCTGTAGACAGCAAATTTTCCTCTAGATTTCTGATTTTTTGATACTCTAATCTATTAGGATAGATAAAAATGTAAGCGTCTTGATATCTATACATTTCAAGGCCAGATCTAGCTATTGCCCTACTGACTAAATCAATTTGATCCACCCCATTATCTACAACTTGGATAGTATCTATCCACACTTCTTTATAGAAAAAAGTTAAATCGTAGGTGTACTCGATTTTTTTTATAAACTCTTTAAGTGAAATCTGTTGCCCAGCAGAAAAAGAGGGATAAAGTAAGATGATCCCAAAGAAAAGAAAGATGCCTAGATTGTAATTCTTAGTTCTCTTATTCAAAATCAATTCTTTTCATTATTCAATAAAAAAGTATAAACTCAATGACCCCTATTTTAGTCAAGGAAATTAAGAAAAAGCATCATTTCTATTAGAAGAATTGTGTCGTTTAAGGATCTACTAGCTTATCCTTTAGAAATTCTTCATCTGTTAATAAAACTCTTTACCGCATTCAGGCTCTCTAAAGGAATTTCTTCCATTGGGACATGACCTGCATTTTTAAAAATTACCAAAGTGTCATTTGGTAAGTCTTCATGAAAGCGATAAGCACTTTCGGTTGTTATCAGTGTATCATCTAGTCC
>CAYGTD010000222.1:0-6320 GCA_964352725.1 uncultured Roseivirgaceae bacterium | reverse complement strand
ACAAATACAGAAACAGGTTTGGCGATCGAAAAAGAAGTGACCTGCGTAGGTAATGAGCTTGTAATTGTTCCTGATATTCAAAACAAATTCATTGAAGGTCAAGTCTTGAGAGTAGACCTGCTTGGTTTAGAAGATATATATGGAAATAAGCAGACGGAGGCCATTACTTGGGAGTTCTTGGTTGATAGAGATCCTCTACAATGGCAAGGAGGAGATATTCAGTCGGTAGTTTACGAAGGAGAATCACCAAGCTTTGTTCGTCAGATCAAAAACAATGGTGCATTTGCTGTGAATGTGAATTTATCAGGAGCATTGGATGCGCAAACCCTAGAGGAAACATTGATGCCTTCTTGGATTACGGCATCCCCTAGATCATTTACGCTACAGCCAGGGGGTACACAAGATGTTACGTTCAACATTAGCAATCAGATAGGAGGAGGAGCTTACAACGATGTTGTGACGGCAGCTACTTCATTCGGAGCTCCAGAATTACGATTTGATGTTCGAGTACTTTGCCCTGAGCCAAATTGGACTGTGGATGCCTCGAAATTTGAAAATTCGATGACCTTCACGGGACAGTTGGATATTCGAGGAGACCTCTCAGTTGATGAATATGACATTGTTGCGGCATTTGTTGGCGATGAAATTAGAGGCGTAGGCCATGTTCAATATGCTCCTGAACTGGAGAACATCCCTGGCGAACATCCATACTTGGTGTTTTTAACCTTGTATACCAATAGCACTGTAGATGAAATGATTGAGTTCCAAGTTTGGGATGCTTCTAGATGTCAATTGTATGGACAAATTGCAGAAGCTTACAACATTTCTTTGTCTACAGTGACCCTTGGTTCGCCTACCAATCCAAAGACAATTACAGTGACAAATGACATCATTCAGAAGTTGCCACTTAAACGAGGTTGGAATTGGTTCTCGTTAAATTTGAATACCAACAGTTCTGCAACTAATTCACTTTTAGGATCGCTTGAAAATAGTCGAGGGGACATTGTGAAATCGCAAGACAAATTCAGTCAGTATGTTCCAGATCTAGGTTGGGTGGGTCCATTAAACAAAATGGATAGCACCAAAGCATTTAGAATCAAATTGAAAAATGCCGATACTTTGGTTGTCATAGGAGAGCCAATTGATTTTGAAACAACAACCATCAACTTGAAAGCAGGTTGGAACTGGATCTCCTTCTTACCACCAGTAGGAATGGAGCTAAATGAAGCGCTTTCAGGTATTTCAGCTACTGCCGACTTTATTATCAAAAGTCAAACGTCTTTTGCTCAATATGTTGATTTCCAAGGATGGATAGGTAGTTTGGATTTTCTACGGCCAAATCAAGGATATCTGATATTCTCGGATAGAGCTTTGTCACTTACCTACCCTGTCAATAATGCCAATGCTAGGACAGTGGAAGAAGAAGCGGAGATCACATTACCAGATGGTTGGCAATTGGATGCTACGGCTTTTGAATACAACAGTAACTTGATATTTACGGTAGAAGGAATTGACATAAATCAGGGAGATTTTGTTGGACTTTTTGATGAAGGTGAACTTAGAGGATGGGGTAAGGCTACTTACGTTGATTTCCTTGATAAGTATTATTTCTTCGTGACTTCTTATAGCAATAAGGTCAGCGATGATCTTGAAGTCAGGGTTAATGCCTCTGGCAGTGAGATCATAAGTGAATCAATGGTGACTACCAATTTTGATGAACTCAATGGAACTGTCCAGGACCCGCTAGTGATAGACTTAACAAGTACGGTGTTAGGAGCCGAAAAGGAGCCAATTGCAGATGTAACCGTTTATCCGAATCCTTTCAGTGAATATTCTATCGTTTCTCTTAGAGTCATTCAGAATAGCAATGCAAGGATCACTATGCATAATATGACAGGTCAATTGCTTCGCGAAGTATTTGAGGGTGAATTGACTGTTGGATCGCATGAAATTCGGATAGATAGAAGCATTAACAATGTGGAAATGGCAGCAGGAGTATATCTGCTTAACATTAAAATGGGGAATACAATCACCACTAGAAAACTAGTAATCAAATGAGGTCGCTGGCAATAACCATTCTTTGTTGTTTGGCATATTTTTCATACGGCCAATTAGTACTGGAGAAACTTCCCGATCAGTTGATCGGTCGGGAAGGTTCTTTTGAAAATGTAGTCCTAAGTGATTATGTATCTGTAGAAAGCTTTTTTGAAGTTGAGTTTCTTGCTCCTGAAACCTTGGATGTAAGACCAGATTGGGATGTAAATGGGGCCGACTTTCAATTTGAAATGAACGTTACTGCCACGGTTAAAAGTAAAGGGATTAGTGCAGTTGGTGACAGTCACCTATTGGCTGTGATGGCTTCTGATGGATCATTAAGATCTGTTGGGTCAGGAATTAAGGTTGAAAATGACTGGGTCTACTTTCTTACGGTTTATTCAAATACGAATGCGGAAAATCTTCAGTTTGTTTTATTCGATGATTCCATTTCACAAATCATTAAAGGAAACAAGTCCATCGTGTTTGAGTCTAATAAAGTGCTGGGAGAACCAGATGATCCATATCTCATAGAATTTAATAACATCCGATTTGATTTACAGGGAGATGCGCTTTCTTTCTTCATTGAGGATATCAATTTTATAGGGGATGAGAATCTGTTAATCACTGCTAGGAGTCTAGCTGATCCCGTTGATTTTCAGATAGATACACTTACACTTACAGTCTCAGATGATTATACGCCTCAATTGAATGGCATACCAAATCAGATATCCAATTTTGGAGATGAGTTCACATCATTTGATTTGGATGACTACACCCAATTACAAGACAGTGATCCTGTGAGTTTTAGTTTTAGTGGAAACAATGAACTTCAAGTTTCCATTGATAATGAAAACCTAGTGATCATTAGCAAGCCAGATCAATGGTCAGGATCGGAAACGATTACTTTCACTGTGACCGATCAATCTGATAATGGCTTTCTAAGTAGTATTTCGGTTAATTTTATTGGTAAACCGCAAGATCAGGCACCTGAAATTATTTCGATAAGTGATCGAACAACAGGAATTGGAGGATTTTTTGAACCAATACTTCTTAGCGATTTTGTTGTTGCATCAAATCCAGAAGCGATTAAGTGGAGTTTTCAATTTCTAACCGATTCAATAGTATCTTCTCCTTCGTGGACTGTCAATGAAAACGAGTTTCAGTTTGATATGTCAATGACGGCAAAGGTAAATGCATTAGGAAAACCTTTGTCGGGTCTAAATCACAAACTTGTTGCATATAGCTCCTCTGAGGATAAAATAGTTGGGGTTACGGAAGCAATTCAAGTGAATGAAGATTGGTTTTTCTTCCTTACAATCAATAGCAATACAGATAATGATTCAATCTATTTCAAGGTATATGATGATGTGAGTAAAAGGATTTTGCCAACCGAATCTTATGTGTTTTTCCAAGCAAACGAAGTACTCGGAGACCCTCTAGAACCTTATGAGATAGACGCTGGATATTTATTCCCTATGATAAAGGAAAGTCAACTTTCTTTCTCACTTCGTCAAGCGACATGGGATGGTGTTGAAACTTTAAGATTGATTGCCACGGATACAAGTACAACAGATCAGCTTTTCGCTAGCGATACAATTAATTTTGAAGTGCTAAATCTTTTACCACCTGTTTTAGACTCTATTCCTAATCAGGCAATAGAGGAAGGAACCAATTTTCAATCCATTGATATTGCCAATTATCTTAGAAATGTAGCATTTAGTGAAGTGTCTGCTCTTATTGTGGGCGCAGACACATTAAATCCAACACTCAATGGCAGTGTCATAAGCTTTAGCATTCAAAATGAAGATTATTTTGGAGTTGAAACACTCATCATCAAGGTTACAAGTCTGACAAATAATGATTTGACTGATGAGTTGGAGGTAAAACTGACGGTCAATAATGTAAATGATGCACCAATTATCAGTTCAGAATTTAACCCAAACGCTTCCATTTCAACACTTTATCAATATAATTTAATTACAAGTGATGTGGACTTTGATCCACTTTCCATATCAGTAATTGGACTACCTAGTTGGCTGTTTTTTGTCCCTAATTCTGGAGGTGCGATTCTGCTTGGTATTCCTAGTGAGGATGACGCGGGAGAATATAATTTTACTATTGAAGTTTCTGATGGTCAAAAGATCATAATCCAGAACATTAAAATTATTGTTTCGTCGGCAAGCATCAATGAAATTGCCAATCAATCCATTGATGAGGGAGGAGTTTTTAGTGAGATTGACTTAGACGATTACATGACCATTATTGGCAGCCTCAATACCTCCTGGGAAGTCGTTCAAGGAGTGAATTTGATTGTAGACTTGAACGCTGAAAATGTTTTATCCGTGCAAACTCCAAATGCTGATTGGTTCGGAGTAGAAATAATCACAATACGATTACTTAATGAGTCAACTGGGGCTGAACTTGATGAGGTTCAAGTAAAGTACGAAGTACTGAATATTAATGATGCTCCGGTGATCACCACAACCCCTCCTGGAAATCCATCAATAGGAAACTTGTATAGTTATAATTTAGTAGCTGTAGATGTTGATTTAGATGCATTGACTTTCAATTCCGATAATTTACCGTTATGGCTTACTTTTACAACCAATTCAAATGGAGCCGTTATTAATGGAGTTCCTACAAAAGAAGATGCTGGAGAGAATAGCTATAGTGTCACTGTTTCAGATGGGTATGTAGATGTGACTCAACAAATTGATATCGTAATTTCACTAGCTCAAATTGATGAAATAAATGATCAAATTATTGATGAAGGTGGGGCTTTCAATACAATAGATTTAGACGATTACTTGATTACTCATGGTAATATCACAACTACATGGAGCGTATCTGATGGTATTAATCTAGGCATAACACTAGATGCTGAAAATATGCTTTCTGTAACTGTGCCCAATTCCGATTGGTTTGGAAATGAGGAAGTTAAAATTCAGCTTCTTGACCAAGTGAATAGTTCTGTTTTGGATGAGGTTGTTGTTCAATACAAAGTGCTAAATATTAATGACGCTCCAGTTATCACCACAACTCCGCCAGGAAATCCATCTGTTGGTAGCTTGTATAGCTATTACTTTTTAGCAACAGATGTGGATTTAGATGAGTTAACCATTACCGCAACAGATTTACCTGGATGGTTAACTCTTATTCCCAATACTAATGGAGCCGTTATTAATGGTGTTCCAAGTGAACAAGATGGGGGAGAATATAGTTTTTCAATTGAAGTTTCAGATGGACAAGAAACGACGCAACAACAAGTTGAGTTTGTAATATCACTGGCTCGAATTAGTACCATTGGCAATCAAATTATTAATGAAGGGGATGCATTTGCCTCCATTGACTTGGATGATTTCCTTGTAATTTATGGTTCTATTGATACTAAATGGAACGTTTCACTAGGAATTGACCTTACAACTTCGCTTGATTCCGATAACATACTTTCTGTAGAGACTCCAAATGAAGATTGGTATGGAGAGGAGACAATAACCATTCAACTTTTAGATCAATCAAATGATGACCTGCTTGACGAAGTAAACTTGGAATTTAAAGTGCAAAATGTTAATGATATTCCACAGTTTTTATCAAATCCATCTCTTGAAATAGATTCAGAAGAACAATTGAACGTGAAAACATTAGTATCAGATGTTGATGATGATAAAGTCACTTTTTCTTTAGTGGGCGCTCCTGATTGGATCACCATTTTTACAGAGGTAGATGGATTTACACTCTTCGGTCAGCCAGAGAGAGTTGCGAGTACTTTTGATTTTGAAGTGGTTGCCAATGATGGAGTCGCTGAATCTACTTTAACTGTTCAAATTACTGTTTCTGTTGTTTTGTCCATTGATGATGCAAATAGCATCATTTCAATATTCCCTAACCCTACGGTGAGCGAGTTGAAAATTGAGTCCGAGGAATTGGTTTCGACTATATTAATATTTGATAAATCTGGAAAGCAAGTGTTAAGAATCCATAAGGACGTGCGGCACATTGATGTTTCATCTCTGAATCAGGGAGTATATATGTTGCTTATAAATGATAGTCACTACCTCAAATTCATTAAACAATAGTTAGTCAGATTTAAAGCTTTAGATGTGTCAATCAGGTGAACTAACTAAGGCGGCAAAATCTTAAATGATTTAGCTATGGCAGTCCAAGGGGCTGCCTTTTTTAATACTCAACTAGTTAATCCGTAGAAATACCTAGTAATATTCTCATTGTGGATAACCTGTCGAAAACTCCAAAAATGCAATATATATTTATTATTTAAAATCATT
>CAYGTD010000221.1:4004-6337 GCA_964352725.1 uncultured Roseivirgaceae bacterium | reverse complement strand
TGAGAAGGAGTTGAAGTATTTATCGATTAAACTAACTCAGCTAATCGCAAGCTGAGTTTGCTCGTCATTTGACTTTTATTTTAGTGGACACGTTCCTCAAGTTCATTTCAACTTTCGTATCTTCATACTTATAAAATTAATCTGTATGAAAAGCGCTCTTTCTATTTCTGTTATGATAGCACTTCTACTCATAGGCTGTCAATCTACCACTGACTCTTCTTCCAAAACATCAGATGTGTTAGGGACACTACAATACAATTTTCCAGTCTCAAAAGCTGCTAGAGCTGATTTTGATAATGGTCTGCTATTGCTTCACAGCTTTGAATATGAAGATGCGCAAGAAGCGTTCAAGGCGGCTATTGCTGCTGACTCCACAGAAGTGATGGCGTATTGGGGAGTAACCATGACACATTATAAAGCACTTTGGGGATTACAAGATGTGCCAGCAGGACGTGAGATCATGAATTTGCTAGGTGCTTCGAAAGAAGAGCGTATCTCAAAAACGGAGGAAGGAATAGAGCGTGATTTTTGGAAAGGGGTAGAAATTCTGTTTGGAGAGGGTGAATTAACAGAGCGAAATCAAGCTTATGCAGATCATATGGAGACACTTTACAAACGTTACGAGGGAGATCAGGAAGTGGCAGCATTCTACTCTTTGGCGTTGATGTGGTCTGTCCCGGTCGGAAGAGATATAGATATTTTTGAGCGATCTGCTAATGTGGCCGCTGGTATTTTGAAGGAAAATCCAAATCATCCTGGAGCACTTCACTACACGATTCATGCGTATGATGATCCTGAATTTGCCTCTCAGGCCATTTTTGCAGCAAATAAATATGCAAAAGTGGCACCTGATGCAGTCCATGCTTTGCATATGCCTTCACACATTTATCTAGCAAGAGGAATGTGGGATGAAATGGTGAGCTCCAATGAAGTTTCATACGAAGCAAGCGTCAACAGAATGGAGCGAAAAGGACTGGGAGATGCTGCACGCGGTTATCATAGTTACTACTGGTTGCATTACGGGTATCTCCAGCAAGGGCAATTTGATAAAGCCACAGCATTGATGAAAGATATGCTGATATACACACCTAGTGCCGATTCACGTGGGGCAAATTCATATCTAGTTGGCATGCAAAACTCACAGCTGATAGAAACTGGAGTGTGGGGACTGACGGAGGAGCCACTTCAGGTAGATTACGAAAAGCTAAGCTTGGATTCCAAAGCAAGAGAGAATTTCTTTCAAAGTTTGATGGCGTTTCAAGCAAAAGAGGGGAAGACCATCCAAGCGCAAATCACAATGCTGAATGATGAAATCGCTTCTTCGGAAGTACTTGTAAGAACGGCAGGGATTGCGATGTGTAGTGCAGGACCAACCAGATACGCGCCAGACAAGAATAGCATCTACAGAGCCAGAACAATCTCGAATCAAATGAGTGGCTTATTGGCACTGGTGGAAGGAGATGAAGCTAAAGCGGAAACTCATTTCAAAATAGCAATTGATTTTGAAAACCAAAGCGTGTACTCCTTTGGACCTCCTGATATTCCATTCCCTTCATTTGAGCAATATGGGGAATGGCTTTTGATAAGGGAACGATACGAAGAGGCCTTGGCTCAGTTTGAAAATAGTTTGAGTAGAGCACCTTTGAGAGCGAAAGCATTAAAAGGAAAAATAGAAGCACTGAAAGGATTGAATAAAACAAGGGAGGCACAAAAAGTTCAAGAAATATTGGACACCTTTTGGAAAAGGTCTCAGATTGCTTCACTTTAGATTCCAACGAAAGCAGAACAAAACGTTTTGCAAACGGCAGAGAATTGCGCAATGCGATTTCGGGAGATATTTCTAAAGTAGCTTTTAGAGATCTATATTGTCTAGAAAATTTAGTGAAGGAGTTTGATTTTTTATCTTGTGATAACTTCCGTTTTTTCACAAAAAAGGAGAAGGGGTAAGCTATTTATTTAAAAGATTGATAGGAGTGAAAAAAAAGCTATTACTCCCAAACAATATCCAATTCTTCAAGAATCGTATTCAGTTTTGATAGCGACTCATCTTCTAGCATTTGAGTATTAATGATCAATTCATCCTTCTCTGATCTGAGTTTATAATCACCAGCAAATTTCCTAATTGATTTGATTTCTGAAAGAGGTATTTTCTTCGTTCTTAATTCAAAACACTTAGTCAAAATCCCATCTTTAATGAGGATATAATTCCTCTTTGATTGCAAATAGAATACTCCAAGGTACATGACTCCCACAACCATATATGTATAAGAAACCCAATCGAAATTATCATCGATTATCATTCTTAAAGCTCCTAATACGGGCCATACAAAAGC
>CAYGTD010000221.1:0-3904 GCA_964352725.1 uncultured Roseivirgaceae bacterium | reverse complement strand
AGAAGGAAGAAAAGTACTGGAGCAAGTAAAGCAACAGCGCAATGCCATTTGAGGTGATATTCCTAAAGTGGCTTTTGAAGGTTAGGTAATAAAGCTTTGTCTATTTTCTTCATTTATACCAATTGATACTTTCAATAAGTAGCCCATTAAGACCTAATGTCAAGCATAGAGGTGAGAAATAGTAAGAATCTAGTTTAGCAAAGCGTGTTAGTTTATTTTTTTTGAAAAAACCAACGTATTTAAAGTCTCCCATTGCTCGAAGTAGAAAGATGCTGGAGATGAACCATCCTGCTGAAATGAATGCCCAATGAGGTAATTCTAGATTAACTAGATCACCTTTTACTAGATAAAAAAATGAAAAAAGGAACAGCCCAATTCCGACAACTGCGCTATCAATTTTTTTAGGATTCAATACTCTTTTCCCATTCTCATCTATTGGAATTGAGTTTGTAAACCCCCATTTTCCTCCAAGAGCCCAATATATGTGTAATGAGCCAAGAAATATTAATATTAACGTTTGTAAAATAGTAAGTATGATCATTTTGGGTGTATTAATTTACTCATCCAACCATTGCTTAAAAGCCTTCACCTTTTCTCGGCTTACGAGTACATCCCCATTAAATTGTGGCGTCAACTGAAGTATTAATCGATTATTAAAAAAAGTATCTATAGCATTGATCTGTTGGGAAGAAACAATCATATGCCGATTGATTCTAAAAAATAGCTGCGGATCTAATAGGCCATTCAATTCATCTAAAGTATGATCCACAATGTGAGATTTGGCATCTTTTGTTTGAAGATATGAATAGCCATCTTCACTATAAAAGTAAGCCACTTTTTCTAGGCCAATTGAATGATACTTGTCTCCCGTTTTAATCAAAAATTTTTGCTTGTATTTTCTGAAGAGCTGAGTTTTTAGCTTGCTAATGATATCCGGCAAATCCTGAGATTGTTTGATTTTCCTGTACTTATCAATGGCTCTTGTCAAGTCTTCTACCTTCACTGGCTTTAATAGATAATCAACGCTGTTGTACTTGAAGGCTTCAATTGCATATTGATCAAATGCTGTGGTGAAAATAACGAAGGGAAATTCTCCAATAGACTCTAGCACATCGAATCCACTTCCATCTCCTAGCTGAATGTCGAGGAAAATGATATCAGGTTTCGAATGCATTGATAGCCAGGTCACCGCAGATTTAACCGAATGAAGATTTTCTATGACTTTTATATCGGAGTGTTCTTCAACCAGTTTAGTTAATCGCTGTGCGGTCAATATTTCATCTTCAATGATAATTGCTTGCATGACTAGCTATTAAGTGGGATTGTTACTTGAAATTTATGTTCATCTTCCAGTATGACAAGTCCTTTTCCAACGGATAGCATTAGTCTTTTTGAAAGATTCTTAAGCCCAATTTTGGTGGAATGAACAAGCTCTTTTTTTGGAACCTTTTTATTTTCTACAAATACTGAAATTCCATTTTGATTGCCGATGGTGATTTCCAATGGCTCATCAATAGAGAAAGAATTGTGCTTTACTGCATTTTCTACCAAAATCTGAAGTGCCATAGGTGGGATTTTAGTTTTTAGATCAAGTTCCCCGAGTTTGGTATTAACCTCTATAGCATCCTGGTGTCGCATTTTAAGTAAAAAGAGATAGTCTTCCAAAAAGCGAAGTTCTTCTTCTACAGTGACAATATCTTTTTCATCGTTTTCTAGAATGTAACGATACATATCAGATAATTTGGCAATGAAATTCACAGCCGATTTGGTATCGGTTTCCACCAAACTTGTGAGTACGCTAAAGCTGTTAAATAAGAAATGAGGGTTTACCTGATTCTTTAATCCTTCAAATTTCGCCGCTACTAATTCTTTCTTTATTTGCTCCTTTTCTCTAGCATTTTTCACAGCATATTTTATATATAGCCGCATGATTTCGTAAAGCATAATAATTTGAGACAAGACAAAACCTTGTGCACTCATTATCCAGAATTTTTCAATTCCTCCAGATGTGGCAGGATAGCATAGTGGTTTTATATATCGATGATCAATGAAGGTAAATAGAAGAACAAAAGGCAACACACAAAGTGCTGCCTTGATGGATATTTTTAATAGATCAGAATTGGATGAAATGCCGGATTTACGATAGAAATAGCCAATGCAAAGTGCGATGATCTCCCAGGTGATTAAAATTACTGGAATAGTATATAGTAAGTAAATGGTAGAAGGGAAATCCCAAACGAAGAATTGATAAAAATCTCCCGACCCTGTGAGCCGGAAGAAAAGATAGAATACGAAGCTTACGAATATCCTGAAACGATATTTCTTCATATAGTAAAATTAACCCTAAAAGTGATTCGACTATTCGCCATCAGATGAAGCAACACTTGTTGCAGGCAGCACATTGATGTTGATGATCTTCCCCGTCACTAATTGAATGCCATTACTTCTACTAGTAATAGTTGCCGAAAAAGAGCCTAGCTGTGCGGCAGTGGCTTTTATATTTACGGTGTAGTGATCTTTGTTATCAGGGTCCACTTTAAAGAAAAACTCAAGTCCTTCTACACTTGTTATCTTTGGCATTTGAAAATTTGTTCGTTTAGCTCTATTGGATCGGACAATCCAAAGATCAAAAAGTGACTCTCCATTATTTTTGATTTCAACGGTAGATTTTTCAGTGTAAATCTTTGCCCCGTCTTTTGGTGCTTCAAAGTCTTGAGCTGTTATAGGAGCGATGAAGAATATGAATGCGATTGCAGATAAGATTGAATATTTCATGATGCGTTTTTATTTGATTGTACAAATAAGACGCTGAGAGATGAAATGTGACTATTCAATAGAGTTGAACTGTTATATGATCCGTTGAACTGTTATTTACATAAATTGAATTGAAGAGAAGAAAAAGGATGTACTTGAAGTTTTGCAGAAACTAGTTTATTCAAACAAAGTAATTCTAGTTTGGTTAATAACTTCTATCTCTAAGAAATTAAGATATCCCAAACCATAAGTGTCCAAATTACCCAAAGACAATAGATTTATTGATATTTCCGATTACGGGAGACCAGCAGCAAGATCTATTGCGCATGGACTAAAGAATACTGCAATTACTCCAATTCATGTTACGATTGCATTCACCATTTCAGGTATGCTAGCTGTATGGTGCATTATCGATGGTTATGTATGGGCAGCAGCTTTCTTTTTAATTCTTAAGTCTATTCTTGATGCAGCGGATGGTGAGTTGGCCAGAATAAAAGAAACACCTTCTTACACAGGTAGATATCTTGACTCTGTTGCTGATATTCTATTGAATGCACTCATTTTCAGCACATTATGGTACATCACAAATGCAAATATCCTGTATACGCTGTTAGCTTTTCTAGGAATGCAATTGCAAGGCACTATTTATAATTACTATTACGTGATTCTTAGAAACAGATTTAATGGGGACACAACAAGTAGAATATTTGAAAAACATGCTCCAAGAGCTCTTCAAGGAGAAAAGCAGCGAAACGTAAATATCCTTTACTTTCTATATCGTGGTTTGTATGCGGCTTTTGATAAGACTATTTACTTAATGGATCGTGACGCTGTGAAAAGCAACTGGTTTCCTAATTGGTTTATGACAATTGTGTCGCTTTTGGGGCTTGGCTCTCAACTTTTAATTATGAGTATTTTTTTGGTTTTAGGACTCAAAGAATTCATAATTCCTTTTTTCATTGGCTACACGGCAATGATTTTTCTACTCATTGGTATTAGAAAAATTTTCGGATAAAGTTATTTTAGTAAGACTTTGAAAGAAATGAATAAGTGAATGGATTTTACTATCCACTTATTTTACTTATTGTAATTGTGATTATTTCACATCTTATCCTGACGCTCCCTTGCTTCAATCATGACACCATCTATC